>DATACM010000020.1:0-3258 GCA_036259055.1 Acidimicrobiales bacterium
CGCCTCGGCGATGTCGGGGTGGCTGACGAGGAGGTACTCGAGCTCGACCGAGTACACCTTGAAACCGCCCCTCGTGATCATGTCCTTCTTGCGGTCGAGGATGAACACGTAGCCCTCGTCGTCGATGCGGGCGTAGTCGCCGGTGTGCAGCCACCCGTCGGTGATGGCGGCGGCGGTGGCCTCGGGATCGCCGAAGTAGCCAGACGTGACCATGGGCCCGCGCAGCCACAGCTCGCCGGCCACCCCGGGGGCGACGTCCTTGCCGTAGTCGTCGACCACCCGCGCCTCGGCGCAGGGAAGGGGACGGCCCACCGAGCCGGGCTTGCGGCGGAACTCGTGGTCGAGGAGGACGGTGGCCGGCGAGTGCGTTTCGGTAAGGCCGTAGGCGTCGAAGAGCCGGAGCTGGGGCATGCGCTCACGCAGGGCCGACACGGTGGAGAGCGGCACCGGGGAGCCTCCGAAGGCGCCGATCTGCACGTGGGCCAGGTCGGGCCAGCGGAACTCGGGCACGCGCAGGAGCAACGTCCACAGGGTGGGCACCACCATCAGGTAGGTGATACGGCGCTCGGCCATCAGGCGGACGAACTCGGTGGGGACGACCTCGGCCACCGTCACGCACGTGCCCCCCACGAGCATCATGGGGGTCACCTGGGCGATGTGGCCGGTGATGTAGAAGAGCGGGAAGACGATCGCCGTGCGGTCGTCGGCGGTGAGGGCGAGCGTGCGCACGTAGGCGGTGGCCGAGTGCATCGCTCCCCGGTGGGTCACCTGGCTCGCCTTCGGCCGGCCCGTGGTGCCCGACGTGTAGATGACGGCGTAGGTGCTGTCCTCGTCGGGGAAGGGGACGGCCGCCCCGCGCCACGGGCGCCGCCGGCCGACGAGGTGGTCGCCGACCTCCCGGACCCGGTCGAGGGACAGGCCGGCCTCGGCGCCCGCGGCCCGCAGGCCGTCGGCGAACTCGGCGTGCCCGAGGGCGAGCGTCGCGCCCGAGTGCTTCAGCATGTAGGCCCACTGCGGCGGCTGTAGGCGGGTGGAGAGGCCGACGAAGACGAGGCCGGCGCGCGCGCAGGCCCAGAGGGCGACCACGATGTCGAGGCCGTTGCGCAGGCAGACGGCCAGGCGGTCGCCGGGGGCAAGCCCCTCCTCGGCCAGGCGCTCGGTGGTCCCCTCGACCAGCTGCGCCAGCTCGGCGTAGGTGACGTCGCCCTCGGCCGTCTCGAGGGCGGTCCGGTCAGGGAACAAGGCGACCGCTCGGTCCAGGGCGGCGACGATCGTGCGGACCCGGTCGGGATAGCACCGGACGAGCGTCCCCAGCCACGGCTCGAGGACCAGCCCGTCGGGGGCCGACGCGTCGTTGTGGGGACCGCCGTGGGACATTAGGGAGAGGAAAGCGCGCCGCGTCGGCGCTGTCTAACAGGGGTCGTCCACGGGTGGCATGGCGTCGACCGCCGCACCGGTGGCCCCGGCCAGGCGCCCCAGCCGCTGGTAGAGCTCCTTGACCGCCTGGCGGTTGGCGGCGTAGCAGACGAAGTGTCCCTTCCGGCGCCGGGTCACGAGCCCGGCGTCGGCCAGCACCGAGAGGTGGTGGCTGGCGAGAGACGGCGGCATGCCGACGGCCTGGGCCAGGAAGCCAGCGCTGCGCGCGCCCCGCCGCAGGTGGCGCAGCACGAGCAGTCGGTGGGGCTCGGCCAGGACGCCGAGCTCGTCGGAGAGGCGTTCAGCCTCGGAGCGAGTGAGGGCGGTGACCACGGCTCAACTGTAGCCAAGGGCCTCTGCGAATCACCCCGCGGGAGCGCTGGTCGAGCCCGTTCCGACAGGTTCGATGCCGAGGTCCCGGTAGGTGGCCAGTGGCGCGTACGGGACACCCCTTGCACGAACCGCGGGCCCGGCCGTCTCACCCCGGTCGAGAAGGGCGACGGCGAGGACGACGGTCGCCCCGGTGGGCTCCACCGCGTCGAGCGCCTGGAGCATCGACCGGCCGGTGGTGACCACGTCCTCGACGAGCAGCACCGACGTGCCCGGGCCGAGCTCGGCGCCCTCGACCAGGCGGCCCCGCCCGTGCTGCTTCGACTCCTTGCGCACCGAGAACCAGCGCGCGCCCGACACCACGGCGACGGCGTGGGCCAGCGGGTCGGCGCCCATCGTGAGGCCCCCCACCGCGTCGAAGCCGGCGTCCGCGGCCGCCGCCTGGGCCACCACCGCCTCGGCGGCCAGCCGCAGCTCGGCCCCGCCCGCCAGCGCCCGCTTGCCGTCGACGTAGTCGTGGCTCCAGTCGCCGGAGGACAGCTGGAATGGTTCCGCCCGCCGCACCCATCCCCGTTCGCGGAGCACGGCCACGACCTCGGCGCGCAGCCGGGCGAGGGGTTCCACCGGGGTCGCCGAAGGCTCCATCGGGCGCATGGTGGCACGCCGCCGGTGAGGGGGCGACGCGCAGGCGGTGACGCGCCGTTTGCCCGACTGGACGTTCTGGGTAGGCGCGACATGTTCCTGTCGACTCAAGGAGTGACCATGCCGAAGGTAGATCCCCAGACCGGAGACCCTGTCTCCGACGCCCCCGACCAGGCGGACGAGGACGCCGCCGGCGGGGAGGGTTTCGGCGGCGACACGGGCCAGCTGGTCGATTCCGACGTGAGCACCGGGCCCGACAACACGCGCGAAGGAGAGGCCGGCTCCGTGTCGTCACCCGAGGGCAAGGGGCCCAGCGAGACCGGCGGTGGCATGTAGCACCGACCGGACAAGGCGCGCCGTCCGGCCTCGCTGACGGGGGAACTGCGCCAGTTCTTATGCTGACAGCATGTTGCCCCCGCGCCGGACGGCGCGCCTCGCCGTCAGGGCGTTCCCCCTGAACCTGGCGCTCGCCGCCATCGGCTGCGGCGGCGGGGCGGAACGCACCACCGCATCGACCGGTTCTCCCGGGCCCACTGCCGGCGTGCCGTCCGTCGCCTCGCCGACATCCACGGCGTCGCCCGCCGTCGCCCGCTCCTCGCCTCGCTGGGAGACGGTCGCGACCTTCAAGGGTTGGGGCCCGACCGAGACAGCCGAGTTCGCCATCGTCCCCATCGCCATCCAGTGGCGGGTCCGGTGGAGCTGCGAGCCGGGGACGCTGCGCATCAGCACGACGCCGCCTCCGCGTCGTCCCGCCCCCCTCGCCCAGAGCGCCTGCCCGGCCAGCGGGCACGGGTTCGCCATCCACACCGGCGCCATTCGGTTGGGCGCGGAGACGGACGGCGGGTGGAGCGCGGTCGTCGACCAGCAGGT
>DATACM010000021.1:0-2987 GCA_036259055.1 Acidimicrobiales bacterium
GCGGCTGGCGGAAGTTGACGAGGGCCACCACGAACGACACTGCCGCCACCGCCGTGACGAACATGAGTCGACCGATGCCTCGCACCGGTCGCACGGTACCAACCGCGCCTATTGCGTTCTCGGACCGGCCACAGCACGAAGAGCGCCGCTAACATGGCCCGAGCGTGATGTCGCACCAGCACGACGCGCCACCCTCGCCTTCGCAGACGGGTGCTGAGGTGATCCGCACCGAGGGCCTGACCAAGGTCTTCCGGTCGACCACGCGCAGGGGCCCGCGTGAGATCGTCGCCGTCGACCGCCTCGACCTCACCGTCTGCAAGGGGGAGATCTTCGGTCTGCTGGGGCCCAACGGCGCGGGGAAGACGACGACGGTCGGCATGCTGACGACGAGGGTCGTCCCCACGGCCGGTCGGGCGTGGGTCGCCGGGGTCGACGTCGTGGCCGACCCGGCGACGGCCAAGCGGTTCATCGGGGTCGTCCAGCAGGTCAACACCCTCGACCGCAGCCTCACCGTGCTGGAGAACCTGTACTTCCACGGGCGCTACTACGGCATGACCCACCGCCAGGCGCGCGACCAGGCCGACTTCCTGCTCGAGCGGTTCAAGCTCGGCCATCGTGCCGGCACCGCCGTGCGTACGTTGTCGGGAGGCATGGCCCAGCGGCTGATGGTGGCACGGGCGGTCATGCACCGCCCTACCGTGCTCTTCCTCGACGAGCCCACCGCCGGCCTCGACCCCCAGAGCCGGTTGGCCCTGTGGGAGATCGTCGGGCAGCTCCACGACGAGGGCGAGACCATCCTGCTCACCACCCACTACATGGAAGAGGCAGAGGAGTTCTGCGACCGGGTGGCGATCATGGACCACGGCAAGATCCTCGCCCTCGACACCCCCGCCGCCCTCAAGCGCTCGGCGGCCCGCAGCGGGGGGCCGGAGGTGGACGCCAAGGCGTGGCTCGCCCGCCTGCGCTCGCTCGAGCGGGTCGACGAGTCGGCTTCGGGCAACGGCGACGTGGCCGACCGGACGGGCCTGGAGGCCGCCCTCATCGACCTCATCACCGCCGCCGAGCGCCACGACATGAGCCTCGACGACCTACGCGGCCACGTCACGCTGGAGACCGTGTTCATCAACCTCACCGGACGGGACCTTCGCGAGTGACCGAGCACGGCGAGCGGGGCCGCTGGGACTCGCCTGTCGCCCGCCACCCGCGGGGCCCAGCGGCCCCCCGGCGCGAGCCGAGCGCAGGTCAAAAGGAGGCACAGTGACGGCAACGCCCGCCGAGGTGGCCACGTGGCCGGTCGACAGCAGCGACTGCGAGATCTCCTCTCAGTCGTGCACCCGGGCCTCCTTCCGGGCCATGTTGCTGCGGGACCTCACGGTGCTCGACGGCGACCTCAAGGAGTTCCTCCTGAACACCCTGATGCAGCCGGCGATGCTGGTGTTCGTCTTCACCTACGTCTTCCCGCGCATCGGCCAGACCATCGGCGGGAGCGGCAACGAGGGGCGCTTCTCGACGCTGCTGCTCGGCGGCATGATCGCCCAGTCGATCATCTTCCAGGGGCTGTTCCGGGTGGCCCTCCCGTTGGCCCGGGAGCTGGACATCACCAACGAGCTGGAGGACCGGGTCATGGCGCCGGTCACCATAAGGACCATCGCCTTCGAGAAGATCGTCTCCGGGGCCCTGCAGAGCCTCTTCGCCGGCCTGGTGGTCTTCCCGGTCGCTGCCTTCCTGCCGGCGTCGCCGATCTACCTCGAGGCCGACTGGCTGATCCTCCTCACCATCGTCCCCCTCGCCTGCTACACCTCGGCAGCGCTCGGGCTCACCATCGGCACTCGGATGGACCCTCGGAACGTCCCGGTGCTGGCCGGGTTCATCGCTCTCCCGCTGGGGTTCTTCGGCGCCATCTTCTACACGTGGGACGCGCTGGCGTCGGTGTCCTGGCTGCAGTGGGCGGTGCTGGTGAACCCGCTCGTGTACATGAGCGAGGGCCTGCGGGCGGCCCTGTCGATCGGCGTGCCCCACATGCCCCTGCCCGCCATCTACGGACCCCTGCTCGCGTTCGCCGCCTTGCTGACCGTCCTCGGGATCACCGGCTTCAAGAAGCGCGTGCTCAGCTGAGCGCTTGGCGTTGCCGGGCTCTCTCGACCTGACCCGATGACCGCCACGTCGCTCGTCGACCTGATCGAGGCCCAGGTCCGGACCCGGCCGGAGGCGGTGGCGGTGGTCGCCACCGCCGGCTCCCTCACCTACGCCGAGCTCGACGCCCGGGCCAACCGGCTGGCCCACCACCTGCAGGGCCTCGGCGTCGGCCCGGAGACCGTCGTCGGCGTGTGCGTCGAGCGCTCGCTGGAGATGGCCGTCGCCTTCCTGGGGGTGCTCAAGGCGGGCGGTGCGTGCATGCCGCTCGACGCCTCCTACCCGATGGAGCGGCTCGCCCTCATGCTCGAGGACTCGGGTACGCCCGTGGTGCTCACCTGCGAGCGCCTCCTCGAGCGGCTTCCTTCCCACCGGGCCCGCACCGTGTGCCTCGACGCCGACTGGGACGAGGTGGCCCGGCGGTCGAGCACGGCTCCCGACCGCAGAGTGGTGGCGGAGAACCTGGCCTACGTCATCTACACCTCGGGCTCGACCGGCGAGCCCAAAGGCGTGATGCTGACCCATCGTGGTCTGGTCAACCACGACCACGCCGCCGCCGAGCTCTTCGGTCTCGGCCCGTCCGATCGCGTGCTCCAGTTCTGCTCCATCAGCTTCGACATCAGCATCGAGGAGCTGTTCCCCTCGTGGGCGTCGGGGGCGACCGTCGTCCTCCGGGCCGACGACCTGCCCATCCTCGGCCCCCATTGGCTCGCCTGGCTCCGTGCCCAGCGGGTCACGGTGCTCAACCTCCCGACCGCGTACTGGCACGAATGGGCCCGCGACCTCCAGGCGATGGGCGAGTCGTTGCCCGCCGACGTGCGCCTGGTCGTCGTCGGTGGGGAGAAGGTCCTGGG
>DATACM010000022.1:0-5003 GCA_036259055.1 Acidimicrobiales bacterium
CGCCATCGTCTCCGCTTCGCCGCCGCATACGGCGCACCGTGCCTGGCGATCGTGCCGGGGCTGGGCCTGGCCGGCGAGGACCGGCTCCTCCTTGTGACGCTCGTCGTCGCCGGCGTCGTGGGTGTCTCGCTCATCCACTGCTTGTGGCTCGCCGACTGGCACGAGAGGGCCATGACCCGCCGGATGTGGTGGTCGGCTGCTGCCGTGATGGGGGTGGCGGTGGTCGCCTACGCCGCCGGAAGAACCTCGTCGAGCTTGTGCTGGCCGGACAGCCTCTGGCAGCCGCACGCCCTCTGGCACATCGCGAGCGCCGTCGCGATAGGACTCGGGATACTCGCCCTTGCCGCACAGGCACCGCCGCCGACGCGCTCGACCCCGGCCAGCTACCCCGTCGCCCTCGGGGCAACCGCGCCGCGGCCCTGACTGCCGCGTCGGCCCCAATTGAACCGGGCATACGGGTATCTCACCGGAAGCGGCGGCGCCGGTCGAGATACCGCGCGTGCAGGTCGGAGATCCGCGATCCTTTCGTTCTGTCCGGCGATCGCGTAGTCAGCATCCCCTCGCGGCGCTCGGCCGAAGCCCTGCCGGCATCCTCAAGTTGCCGGCAGGGCCCAAGGTGATAACCGCAGATCCCGTCGACTTCGTCTCTCTCGACGGAACCATGCCAGGACAGGACCGGGACGGCCAGTGGGGGTTGCGACGCTGCGGTCGACCGCTCTCACAAGGAGGAGAGGAATCGACATGCTGTTTCTGGCCGTTCTCGCAGTGAGTACCGCGGTGGCCTGGCTCGTGGGCCGCCAACACTCCACGTGGCGCGACCACTTCCGCCGAGGCTTCGGTGCCGCCATGATCGTCGCTGGCTTGTCTCATCTGGCCCGCCCGGAGCCGTTCCTGCAGCACCTTCCCGGCTGGATGCCCTGGCCTGACGCGCTCTACGACCGCGACTCCTCCCGCACCTGAGCCTTCCTGCGGCGCCACCGGCCCAGTGGCAGATCTTGTCGTGGAGAATCGGGGGTAGCCGCATGAACGAGACGTCAGTACGCTGCGGGAGGTAGGGACCATCTGAGGACGGACCTACCTGACAACAAGGGGGACGCCCAGTGAGACCTCTTCGGATCGTGCCCGCGCTCGCTCTGGCCCTTGTCCTCGCCGGGTCCACCCTCGCCGCCGCCCACCCCGACCACAGCGATCCCACCGGCATCCGCGGGGGAGTGGGCCGGGAGGACTTCCCCGGGGAGGGGGTCGCCTTCGGAAAGCAGCAGCACGACGCCGCCGACGGTCACCTGCCCCCGGTCCGGAGAAATGTGACCCTGGTCGGCAAGGAGGAGGTCACCAATCCCAGCGGTGCCGGGAACACCGGCCGGGTGGGCGACGTGTTCGCCTACGGCGACTACGCGTACCTCACCGCCTACTTCCTGCCGACGTGCGAGGCCGGCGGCGTCCACGTCGTGGACATCTCCAACCCGGCGGCCCCGTCGGAGGTGACCAGCGCCTTCATCCCCACGAGCGCCGGGTCCTTCGTCAGCGAGGGCATCCAGGTCATCCCCATGGCCAACCAGTTCTTCACCGGCGACCTGCTGATCCACCAGAACGAGAGCTGCGGACCGCGACCCGCCCCGGCCAGCGCCGGCGGCATTTCGCTGTGGAACGTGACCAACCCGAGAGACCCCGAGCCCGTCACTCTCCATACGGGAGACTTCACCAACCCTCAGGGCAGCCTGGACCCGTCGCCCAACCAGACGCACAGCATGTACGCGTGGGTCAACGACTTCGACGGTCGCACCTACGTGGTGTTGGTGGACGACGAGGAGTTCACCGACGTCGACATTCTCGACATCACCAACCCGTTCGCGCCAGTGATGGTGAACGACACCTTGGACCTGGAAGCGCTGTTCGAGGTGGGCCAAGAGAAGCCTGTCAACCTGAGGGACATCTTCTCCCACGACATGGTCGTGCAGAAGGTGGGTCGGCGCTACGTGATGAACATGAACTACTGGGACGGTGGCTATGTCCTCCTCGACGTCACCAACCCGACCCCGGGCAACGTCAGCCTCATAGCCGAGACGGACTACGCCCTGCTGGACGAGGAGCGCCTGGCCCGGGGCCACAGGATCTCCCCGGAGGGCAACTCCCACCAGTCCGAGTTCTCGCCGGACCGTAGGTTCCTGATCGGCACCGACGAGGACTTCAACCCCTTCCGCGTCGTCGGCACCATCGACACGGGCCTCCACCGGACCAGGGAGTACCAGCCGCTGTCTGGCCTCGACACCCCGCCGATCGTGCCGGGCACGTCGATCAGCGGATCACCCACGTTCGTGGGCGCCGCCTGCGGCCCCCTGGCGCCGGGTACGGGCATCGCGCTCGTCGAGCGCGGGGGGTGCACCTTCCAGGTCAAGCTCGACAACATCACTGCCGCCGGCTACTCGGCGGGCATCGTGTTCAACAGCTTGCGTCCGGACTGCCAGTCGCTGGTCAGGATGCAGGTCGAGGGCAGCATCCCGTTCGTCTTCGTCAGTCGGCTCACCGGCCTCCAGCTCCTCCAGGTGCCGGGCGCGAACGAGTTCCGCGCCTGCACCACCGCCACCCCCGCCCCCGGCTCGCCGAGCGCGGCGACCACGATCAGCTCGGTGTTCGACGGCTGGGGTTACGTCCGCCTGTTCATGACCAGGGTTCCAAGTCAGCCCGGCTCGCGCGGCTCGATCCGCCAGATCGACACCTACAGCATCCCCGAGGCGCAGGACCCGGCGTTCGCCACCGGGTTCGGCCACCTGTCGGTGCACGAGGTCGCCGTCGACCCCGACGAGCCACTGGCCTACTTCTCCTACTACGCCGGCGGGTTCCGGGTGGCGAGCTACGGCATCAGGGGTATCGAGGAGGTGGGTGCCTTCATCGACGAGGGCGGCAACAACTTCTGGGGCGTCGAGGTGTGGCACGACGAGAACGGTCAGAAGTATGTGCTGGCCAGCGACCGGGACTTCGGCCTCTACATCCTCCAGTACACCCCGGGCAGCCCCTGACCCAGGCGCCTCCATCCCGCCCGGGACGCCGGTCGTCCGGGTCCGGGGCTGAGGGGCGGCGATTACGCATAGCCACGGGGAGTCGTACCATCGGTTCCACGGGTGGAACTCGCACAAGGAGGTCCCGATGGGCTTCGTGCTTCGGCGGTCGCTCCCCTCGATCGGCGGACTGGTGGCGCTGCTTCTCGCTATGGGCTTCGCCGCGGTCGTCTTCCTCGACGCTCCGGTGTGGTTCCCGGTGGGCTTCGCGGTGGCCATCCTCCTCATCCAGTACGCGGTCAACCCCTGGATCGTCCAGTGGCTCGTCCCCGCGACCGTTGTCGGCCGCAGGGGCGACGCTACGACACCGACCACCCGAACGGCCGCATCGTCGCCGGTCGCTGCCGGGCGGCGGGGATCCCCCTGGTCAAGCTCGGCATCGTCGACGACGGCCCGCGGATGCCGATCGCGCCGACACCCAACTGAGCCCCAACGGCCTACCGTGCAACTGGATGCTAGGACAGTGGTCAGGTGAGCCCCTGGGCCGACCGGACATGTTCCGGTTCGAGGGACATACGACTCTCCCAACCGACGACGTCGAGGAGCCGGTGTGCCGCGTCGGTATGCGGGTCGCCGGCGACGTGCTGATGACAGTCAGTCGCGTCGACGATCTCGAGCTGACTGGCGCCGGGAGCTTTCAACACATCATCGACTGGGCGATCTGGAACCGCGGTTTCATCCACGATCCGTACGCATAGCCGCCGTCGTCCGAGGCACTAGGCCGTTCCGGGTAGAGGACCGACCGAGGCGGTTCGGGGTGCGTGGGCGACTCTAGGGGGTGCGGAGCGAAGGTGACCGGTATCGCCCAGTGCCGAGCGGGCTTTCAACGAGCCCTTCGGGCACGGAGCTGTGTGCGCCGGGCGACCCCTCAGGGGCCCCGACGAGGCGGCTCGCCTGATCATCTTCCTGTCAACGAGTGATCACTTCATGATCATGTTGAGCGCGCCACTGATCATCTTCACCGCGTCCTACAGGTGGCGGCGTACAGCAGCAGCGTGGCTGTAGGACGCGAGTGTTGCTGAGAACTCGGTCCGGGCGCACTTGAGCAAATGGGTGGCGAACGCCGTGGGGACGCAGCTGATCTTGAGCAACCCCTCGGAATCTCAAGCGTCGCTTGGCCCGGGCGTGCTCGCCTGGTCCGGCCCCACGCGAAGCGTCTGGCCGGCGTGCCCCGACTATTCGGCCGGTTCATTCTGATCCGGCTCGACGAATCGACGCAGCATCACGAGCGGGTCCAGCGTCGTGTAGATGGTGCTCGGGGTGAAGCCGCGATGCCGCCACTCCTCGATTGCCGAAATCGCAGCGCGCACCGTCGTGACCGGCATGAGCATCGGGATCAGCTCCTCGCGGACGGCACGGGCAACGTCGTCATCGGCTGAGGGGGGCTCGCGCTCGAGGCGCGGCGTGGTCGTGATTCGGATCACGCCCTTGGCGGCAACGGCCCACCAGACATCCTCTTGGTCGCCGAGAAGATCGCCGATGCGGGCCGCGAATGGAGCTGTCGACGCGGACGGCGAGGGCTTCTTCGCGCTGCCGACCTGCTGAGCGAAGGGCTCGACCCACACGCCCCAGTTGATGGTGAAGTCGATCACCCCGTCGAACTGGATCTTCTTCCTTCGCTGAACCTCGACGGTCGGCCGAACGGGACCTCGGCCCAACACCCACCTGTAGGCCGTTCGTCGGAATCCGGCCCCGGCTAGAGGGTCATCGAGCCACACCGCCAAGAGCCGATCGAGGCGAGAAGTGACAATCTTGCGTGCCTCGGCGGTCCACCCCTCCGGCGGCGGAGCGAGGTGCACCTGCTCGAACAGCCGTGCCAGCTCAGAAAGGTCTCAGTTCCACTCAGGTCCGGACCGACCTGCCTGCGACAGTGCGCTGCTCAGATGCACCCGCGTCGATTGCTCAACTAGTGCTCATCAATTCTCGCCGTTGCTCAGAACACTGGCT
>DATACM010000023.1:0-1714 GCA_036259055.1 Acidimicrobiales bacterium
CTCCACCACGCCCCCTTCCCGTCGACGACAACACACCGCCGCCCAGGGGCCTCAAAAACAAACGAATCTGACAGTCGTGCTCGCAGCACAGTCCGGAGCTCCGGGGAGACCCCACACGCCAAACTCAAAACAGGCTCACAGGCACCAAGGCAAAGAGACCGGCGTCATGGGCGACGCCCGGATCATCGCGCACTTTTCGTGCGCCCGCGCGCGTCCGCGAAGCGGACAGGACAACTCGAAGCAGCAACAAGGTCTCCTGTCGGGAGGCGAGCGACTGGCTCATCTTGTGAGTCGCGACAGCGCCAAGTGACAAGCGAGGCACCGGCACACACCCGTACGTTGACGCCTACAATTCGGCTCGGTGGCCACCAATCGCTCGCGGCCCATCGAAGAGCGCTCCTGGTATGCCCCTGTGAACGGCATCGCGAGTCTGGTGATGGCGGTCGGGTTCGGATGGGCGGTGCTGCATGGCTGGGAGGACGACCTGTCCCTCGGTGGCGATCACGGGGACGTCAAGGCCGAGCCACGACTACATGCGAGCTCAGATCGCGCACCGATGAGTTTCCCGCGCCGCGCCGGTCTGTACGCGTGAGACCGACTCACGGAAGGCTGGCGCCATGCGGAAACTGATCTACGGCATGAACCTGACCCTGGACGGCTACATCGCCGCGCCCGGCGACGACATCGGCTGGAGCGTGCCGAGCGACGAGCTGTTCCAGTTTTGGTCCGACCAGTTGCAGGCGACCGACCTGTCGCTGTACGGGCGCAAGCTGTGGCAGACGATGAGCTCCTACTGGCCGACCGGCGACCAGCAGCCCAACGCCACCCCGGCGGAGATCGAGTTCGCGCGCCGCTGGCGGGACATGTCGAAGGTGGTGTTCTCCTCGACGATCGACAAGGTCGACTGGAACACCCGCCTGGTCACCGGCGACGCGGTCGCCGAGATCACCCGGCTCAAGGCCGAGGACGGCGGCCCGATGGACATCGGCGGCGCGACGCTCGCCGGGGCGGCCATGCGGGCCGGGCTGATTGACGAGTACGTGCTGGCCACCGCGCCGGTCCTGGTAGGCGGCGGCACGCCGTTCTTCACCGCGCTGGACAGCTGGGTGAACCTGAACCTGGTGGAGACGCGGACGTTTCCCTGCGGCGTGATCCTGACCAGGTACGAGACGAGGCGCTGAGCGCCCGTCCGGGAGTCACGGGCCATATGCTCCGCGGGTGACACCGGAGGAGCTGGCTCGGTTGCGCCGCGCACGCGACCTCATGGACCGCGAGTACGCCGAACCGCTCGACGTGCCCGCGACGGTGCGGGCCGCCCTGATGTCGCCCTCGCACTTCGCCCGCCAGTTCCCCGCCGCGTACGGCGAGACGCCCTACAGCTACCTAATGACCCGCCACATCGAGCGGGCGAAGGCGTTGCTGAGGTGCAGCGATCGGACCGTCACCGAGGCGTGCATGGCATTCCGACCTCGGTGGCCGTGCCGTTCCTGGTGGCCTGCGTCACCGTGCGCGTGCTGGCGCCTTGGCGGATCCTCCAGCGGGATCGAGCGCCCTAGCCATTCCCAGGTCGACACTGGCTGGAGTAGCCATGTCATTGCGCCTGGGATTCGCGTCGATCGGGCGGGTCCACCATGCGGGGTCCGCAGCGAGGCTCGCCGCTCGACCAGACGCCGAGGCCGGCGGTGATGTTCTCGCTTGCAGTCGGTCCTGCCTC
>DATACM010000024.1:0-1857 GCA_036259055.1 Acidimicrobiales bacterium
GCACCCCGAGCGGCCGGAGCGGCTCGACGCCGTTCTGGAGGGCATCGACACACTCGACCTGGGCGACGACCTCGTGCGGGTGGAGCCCCGGCCGGCGACGCGCGACGAGCTGATCACCGTGCACGAGGCCGGCTTCGTCGACGCGTTGCACGAGTTCTGCGCCGCCGGCGGCGGGCACGTCGACCGCGATACCCGGGCCGACGAGCAGTCGTGGGAGGCGGCGGTGCTGGCCGCGGGCAGCATGCGTCGCTCCGCCGCCCTGGCGCCGCAGGGGCGGTGCGTGGCGTTCCTCGAAGGCGGCTACGACCTCGACGCGCTCGGGGGCGCAGCCGAGGCGTGCGTGGGCGCCCTGGTCGGCATCGACCGCCGCCCGGAGCCTCCGACCTCGGGCGGCCCCGGCCTGGACGTCGTCGAGGCCGCTGCCGACCTGCGCTCGTCGTAGCCTGACAGCCAGTGGTACCCGAGCGGCTGCTGCCGCTTCTCGACGAGCTCGCTCCCCTCGCCGAGCGCTTCGCCGGCGCCGGGCGGCGCCTGTACCTCGTGGGCGGCAGCGTGCGCGACGCCATCCTGGGCCGCCCAATGGAGGAGATCGACCTCGACTTCACGACCAATGCCCGCCCCGACGAGACCAAGGCGCTCCTGGACGGCTGGGCCGACTCGATGTGGACCCAGGGCGAGCGGTTCGGCACCATCGGCGCCGGTCGCGCCGGTCGGCGCTACGAGATCACCACCCACCGAGCCGAGGCCTACACCCCCGACTCGCGCAAGCCCGACGTGGCCTTCGCCGACGTGGTGGAAGCCGACCTGTCCCGGCGTGACTTCACGGTGAACGCCATGGCGCTCGCTCTGCCCGATGCCGTGCTGGTCGACCCCTTCGGCGGCGTCGCCGACCTGGCTGCTCACCGCCTCCGCACCCCGCTGTCGCCGGAGGAGTCCTTCGGCGACGACCCCCTGCGCATGCTGCGGGCGGCCCGCTTCATCGCCGGCTACGACCTGGCCCCCGATCCGGAGCTCGTCGACGCGGTGCGGGCGCTGCGCTCCCGTCTGGAGATCGTCTCGGCCGAACGCGTCCGTGAGGAGCTGGACAAGCTCCTCGTGGTCGAGCACCCGGGCAAGGGGTTCTGGTTCCTCGTCCAGACCGGCCTGGCGGACGAGTTCCTCCCCGAGCTGCCGGCCCTGGGGCTCGAGCAGGACCCCGTCCACCGCCACAAGGACGTGCTGGCCCACACCATCGCGGTGGTCGAGCGGACGCGGCCCGACAAGGTGCTGCGCCTCGCCGCCCTGCTGCACGACATCGGCAAGCCCAAGACGCGGTCGTTCGGACCGGCCGGGGTCTCGTTCCACCACCACGAGGTGGTGGGCGCCCGCATGGCCGAGGAGCGCATGCGGGCCCTGCGCTACCCGGCCGACGAGATCGCCGACGTGAGGCGGCTGGTCGAGCTGCACCTGCGGTTCCACGGCTATGGCGACGAGGTGTGGACCGACGCCGCCGTCCGCCGCTACGCGCGCGACGCCGGGCATCTCCTCGGCAAGCTCAACGAGCTGACCCGCGCCGACTGCACGACCCGCAACAAGGCCAAGGCGTCCATGTTGTCCAAGCGCATGGACGAACTGGAGCGGCGCATCGCCGAGCTGGCCGCGCGCGAGGAGCTGGACCGCCTCCGTCCCGACCTCGACGGCAACCAGATCATGGAGCACCTCGGCATCGGCCCGGGCCGGCTCGTCGGCCAGGCGCGCGAGTACCTCCTCGAGCTGCGCCTGGAGGAGGGCGCCCTCGGCGAGGAGGAGGCCTACCGCCGCCTGGACGAGTGGTGGGCGAGGCGTTCTCTGGAGAGTTGACCACCGGTTCGGTGGTCA
>DATACM010000025.1:0-3040 GCA_036259055.1 Acidimicrobiales bacterium
CCCGCAGGGGCCGGCCATCGGCGACGACCCGGTGCGGGGCACCGAGTCCAAGACCCGGCCGACCACCCCGCCGGCCACGCTCATCGCCACCCCGGTGTTCGACGGCGCCCACTGGGACGAGTCCGAGGACGCCGGCCGCCACGGCAACAAGGGCGTGATCTCCAAGATCCTGCCGGTCGAGGACATGCCCTTCACCGCCGACGGCACGCCCGTCGACATCATCCTCAACCCCCTGGGCGTGCCCGGCCGCATGAACGTGGGCCAGGTGCTCGAGTCGCACCTGGGCTACGCCGCCCGGTGGGGCTGGGAGGGCAACGGCAAGGGCGACGCGGTCGGCGCCGCGCCGGTACGGGGGACCGAGGCCAAGACCCGGCCCACCACGCCGCCCTCGGCGTTCGTGGCCACGCCGGTGTTCGACGGGGCCCGCTGGGACGAGACCGACGAGGCCGGCGATCACCCGACGATCAAGAACATCTTCGAGAACCTCAACCCCGAGTCGCCCGACGGCGAGCGGCTCATCCAGCCCGACGGGAAGATGGTTCTCTACAACGGGCGCACGGGCGAGGCGTACGACCGGCCCATCACGGTGGGCTACGTCTACATCCTGAAGCTGGCCCACCTGGTGGACGACAAGATCCACGCCCGGTCCACCGGCCCGTACTCGATGATCACCCAGCAGCCCCTGGGCGGGAAGGCGCAGTTCGGCGGCCAGCGCTTCGGCGAGATGGAGGTGTGGGCCCTCGAGGCCTACGGCGCCGCCTACGCCCTGCAGGAGCTGCTCACCATCAAGTCCGACGACGTCCTGGGCCGGGTGAAGGTCTACGAGGCGATCGTCAAGGGCGAGAACATCCCCGAGCCGGGCATCCCCGAGTCGTTCAAGGTGCTGATCAAGGAGATGCAGGCGCTGTGCCTGAACGTCGAGGTGCTCTCGACGACCGGCGAGGAGATCGAGATGCGGGAGCTCGACGAGGACATCTTCCGCACCGCCGAGGAGCTCGGCATCGACCTGTCCAGACCTGAACGCGGCAGCGACGAAGAAGACGAGCGCCGTCGTGCGGAGCGGTTCTGATGCCCGGCTCGACGGGTCCTGTCCCTCAGGGTCCCTCCCGATCTGGGTCCCTCCCGCCTTCGGCGGGTCCCTCCCAGTCGGGCCCCTCCCTACGCGCCACCCGGGCGCCTCGGGTGGCTCGGTGACGTTCTCGTTGACGATGAAGAGAGAGAAGGAATAGGTGCTCGACGTCAACAACTTTGATCAGCTCAGGATCGCCTTGGCCACCGCGGACTCGATCCGCACGTGGTCGAACGGCGAGGTCAAGAAGCCCGAGACGATCAACTACCGCACGCTCAAGCCGGAGAAGGACGGGCTCTTCTGCGAGAAGATCTTCGGTCCCACCAAGGACTGGGAGTGCTACTGCGGCAAGTACAAGCGCGTCCGGTTCAAGGGCATCATCTGCGAGCGCTGTGGCGTCGAGGTCACCCGCTCCAAGGTCCGCCGGGAGCGCATGGGCCACATCGAGCTGGCGGCCCCGGTCGTGCACATCTGGTACCTCCGGGGCACCCGGTCGTGGCTGGCCTACCTGCTCATGGGCACGGAGGCCCGTGAGGAGCTCAAGGCCAAGCAGCTCGAGAAGGTCATCTACTTCGCCGCCAACCTGGTCACCTGGGTGGACGAGGAACGCCGCCACACCGACCTGCCCGAGCTGGAGGCCGAGCTGGGCGAGGAGCTGGCCGAGATCGAGCGCCAGCGCGACCTCGACATCGATCACCGGTTCAAGGACCTCGAGGCCGAGGTGGCCGAGCTGGAGGAGTCGGGCGCCAAGGAGTCCGAGATCAAGGCTCGCCAGCGGGCGGCCGAGAAGGAGGTCGCCCAGATCCGGGAGCGGGCCCAGGCCGAGCTCGACCTCGCCCGCCGGGCGTTCGACGAGTTCCGCGACCTGCACAACCGCAAGATCATCGAGGACGAGGTCGTCTGGCGGCAGCTGCGCGACCGCTACCCCGACTACTTCCGGGGCGGCATGGGCGCCGACGCCATCTCCCAGCTGATCGCCGAGATCGACTTCGACGACGAGGAGCGCAAGCTCCGGGAGATGATCGACGCCACCGACGGCCGCCGCCCCCTGTCGGCCCAGCGCAAGCAGAAGGCCATCAAGCGGCTGAAGATCGTCACCGCGTTCAACCGCCGCGACGACAACGGGCGGCGGATCAACGAGCCGTCGGCGATGATCCTCGACGCCGTCCCGGTCATCCCGCCCGACCTGCGCCCCATGGTGCAGCTCGACGGCGGCCGGTTCGCCACGTCGGACCTCAACGACCTCTACCGCCGGGTCATCAACCGCAACAACCGCCTGAAGCGGCTCCTCGACCTGGGGGCCCCCGAGATCATCGTGAACAACGAGAAGCGGATGCTCCAGGAGGCGGTCGACGCCCTCTTCGACAACGGCCGCCGCGGCCGTCCGGTGACGGGCCCGGGGAACCGCCCGCTCAAGTCGCTGTCCGACATGCTCAAGGGCAAGCAGGGGCGCTTCCGCCAGAACCTGCTCGGGAAGCGGGTCGACTACTCGGGACGGTCGGTCATCGTCGCCGGCCCCACCCTCAAGCTCCACCAGTGCGGGCTGCCCAAGCTGATGGCCCTCGAGCTGTTCAAGCCGTTCGTCATGAAGCGCCTGGTCGACACCGAGCTGGCCCAGAACATCAAGTCGGCCAAGCACATGGTGGAGCGCCGCCGGCCCTACGTCTGGGACGTGCTGGAGGAGGTCATCAAGGAGCACCCGGTGCTGCTCAACCGGGCCCCCACCCTCCACCGCCTGGGCATCCAGGCCTTCGAGCCGCTCTTGGTCGAGGGCAAGGCCATCCAGATCCACCCGCTGGTCTGCGCTGCCTTCAACGCCGACTTCGACGGTGACCAGATGGCCGTGCACCTGCCCCTGTCGGCCGAGGCCCAGGCCGAGGCCCGGGTGCTGATGCTGTCGGCCAACAACGTGCTGTCGCCGGCCAACGGCCGTCCCCTCACCGTGCCCAGCCAGGACATGGTGATCGGCAT
>DATACM010000026.1:0-3064 GCA_036259055.1 Acidimicrobiales bacterium
TGACGAGCACCCGCCCGGTGCCGCCGAAGTCCTTGGCCTTCTGGCCGAACTCCACGCCCTCGCTGGAGACGCCGACCAGGAGCTTGTCGGCCCGCCAGAGGAGCTCGTTGTCGGCGTAGTCGAGCCACTGGTGGGGCACGACGCCGTAGGCCACGACCATCAGCGTGAAGACGAAGGTCCCGGCCACGAACGCCTCGCCCCAGGTGAGGGGCGTGCCCACCGGGCGGCGCCGGCCGACGAAGAGGGCCAGGGCGACGCCGGCCACGACGACGAGAATCGAGATCACCAGCGCGGCCACCCGGCACCTCCCCTCGACCACTTCGTGAACGCGATCACATTACCCTGCGCCGACACTCGTACCCGTCGCGGGTTCTACCACGCTCCCATTCTGGTCGGCACATCGGCCACGTCTCGCGCTCTCGGGGGGCTCCGCCCCCCGAGTGCCCCCCGACGTCAACTGCGTCGTGCCGCCTTCGGCGGCGCCTTCCTTCTGTTCCGCCGGAGCTTTGCCTCGCTTCGCTCGGCGCTCCGGCGGGCCGGCCCACCCTTCGGGGGGCCCGCCTGACGCCACACGAGGTCCCACTCTCCTCTCGCTGGTTCCCGCGGGGTGCTCCCACGCCGGCGCCCCCGTGCCCTCTCGGCCGGGCGGCCCTCCGGGCCGCTTGGCCCTCTCGCAGTTGGGTTACGTACAGTCGCGGCCGAGAGGAGGCTTGTGACCGAGGTCCCTGAGTACCTGCTGCGGCGCTCCCGGGAGCGCAGGGAGGCGCTGGGCCTGCTGCCCGAGGGCGGGGGGTCCTCGGGTGACGCGCCGGAGGGCGGGGGCGCGGCGACGGCCACCGCCACCGAGGCGCCCCCGGCCGAGGAGGCGCCCTCCGCCGCCCCGGCGGTCCCGGAGGCGGCGTCTCCGGCGGCGGCGGCCTCGACCGAGGTGGAGACGCCGACGGAGGCCCTGCCCACGTACCTCCCCCCGCCCGGCCCCAAGAACGGCATTCCGGTGTGGATGTACCCGGTGCTGGTGGTGCTGCCCCTCTGGGCGATCGTCTACCTGGGCTCCTTCGGGAGCCGGGGCGGCCCGGTGTCGCCCATGGACCAGGGGCGCCAGGTCTACGCCAGCGCCTGCGCCTCCTGCCACGGGGCCTCCGGGGGCGGAGGCATCGGCCCCAAGCTGAGCGGCGGGGAGTCGGCCTTGACCTTCCCCAACGAGGAAGACCACGTGACCTGGGTGCAGACCGGCTCGTCGTCCCGGAGGGGCCAGCCCTACGGCGACCCGAACCGTCCGGGGGGCGCCCGCGTCGCCAGCACCGGGCAGATGCCGGGCTTCTCCGGCCAGCTCAGCGACGCCCAGATCCGCGCCGTCGTGCTCTTCGAGCGGGAGGGCATGTAATCGCCGACGGTGGCGGGACCGCCCACGAGGTCCTCGTCGTCGGCGGCGGCCCCTCCGGCGCCGCCTGCGCCCACTGGCTGGCCGAGGCTGGGCACGACGTCCTGCTCCTGGAGAAGAAGCGCTACCCGCGGGAGAAGACCTGCGGTGACGGGCTGACCCCCCGAGCGGTCAAGGAGCTCGAGGACATGGGCCTGGCCGACGCCCTGGCCCGCCACCACCGCTTCGGCGGCCTGCGCTCCATCGCCTTCGGCCGCACCCTCGAGCTCGAGTGGCCCGAGACTCCCGGCTTCCCGCGCCACGGCTACGTCGTCACCCGCCACGATCTCGACCAGCTGGTGGCCGAGCGGGCGGTGAAGGCAGGGGCGACACTCTGGGAAGGGAGCGAGGCCGTAGCGCCGGTGCTCGAAGACGACGGACGGATCGCCGGGGCGGTGGTGAAGAGGACGGCCCCCAAAGGCGACGACGACCAGGACGCCGCCACGACGGAGGTACGGGCCCGGTACGTGGTCGTCGCCGACGGCGCCAACTCGCGCTTCGGGCGGGCGCTCGGCACGTCCCGCAACCGGTCGTGGCCCCAGGGAATGGCCATCCGGGGCTACTTCACCTCCCCCCGACACGACGAGCCGTGGATCGAGTCCCATCTCGACGTCCGCGACGCCGCCGGCAACGTCCTCCCCGGCTACGGGTGGATCTTCCCGGTCGGCGACGGCCGGGTGAACGTCGGCGTCGGGCTCCTCTCCACGTTCCGCCACTGGAAGGCGGTGAACACCTCCAAGCTCATGGACGCCTTCGTCGGCTGGGCACCCGAATCGTGGGGGATCGCCCCGGAGACTTCCTGCGGCCCACCCACCGGCGGCCGTCTCCCCATGGGGATGGCGGTGGGGCCCTCGTCCGGTGCCAACTGGCTGGCCACCGGCGACGCGGTCGGGGCGATCAACCCCTTCAACGGCGAGGGCATCGCCTACGCCTACGAGACCGGGCGCTTCGCCGCCGAGGCGGTGGCCGCTGCCCTCGCCACCGGGGACGCCGGCGCCCTGCGCACCTACGACGAGCGCCTCCAGGCCGAGTACGCCCTCTACTTCAAGGTGGCCCGCGCCTTCGTGCGCATCATCGGACGCCCCGCCCTCATGCGGGCGCTGGTGGGAACGGGCATGCACTCCCGCACCCTCATGGAGTGGGTGCTGCGCATCATGGCCAACCTCCTGCGCCCCGACGAGCTGGGCCCGGCCGAGGCCGCCTACAAGGCGGTGGCGGCGATGGCCCGGCTGGCCCCCGACCGCAGAGGCGCCGCCGCCGCCTCGTGATCGAGGTGCCCCCCGACCGGTTCGAGGAGCTGGTCTCCGACGCCCTCGACGGCATCCCCCCGCAGCTCGGCGCCCTCATGGACAACGTCTGGGTGCAGGTGGACGACCGGCGGTCGTCGGGGCTGCTGGGCCTCTACGAGGGCGTGCCCCTCACCGAGCGGGAGGCCTACGGGGGAATGGTGATGCCCGACCGCATCACGATCTACCGGCGCTCGATCTGCCAGGTGTGCGACATCGAGGACGAGGTCGTCGAGCAGGTCCGTACGACCGTCGTCCACGAGGTCGCCCACCACTTCGGCATCGACGACCACCGCCTGGCCGAGCTGGGCTGGGACTGAAAGGCGGCTTCTGGCCCGCTCAGAGCGCGGATTCGGGC
>DATACM010000027.1:0-2641 GCA_036259055.1 Acidimicrobiales bacterium
CCGGGCGGCGGCAACGACGACGTGGCCGCCGGCGAGGGGGACGACATCGTCTTCGGCGACCACGGCAACGACCGCATCAGCGGCGCCCTCGGGAACGACACTCTCTTCGGCGACCAGGGGGTCGACCAGATCTCCGCCGGCGACGGCAACGACATCGCCTCCGGCAGCGAGGACAACGACCAGGTCGTGGGCGGCAACGGCACCGACGAGTGCTACGCCGAGGGCCGCCAGCTCTGCGAGTCGGGAGGGACGGGCGCTCTGCAGTAACCGACGTCGGGGAGCTCTGCCCCCCGACAACGCCCCGACAGGGCGGTGGGCCGATGGCGCGGGGCGGCGAGCGTCAGCCGGTGGCGACCCGGCGGGCGGGCTTGGTGACCTTGCCCGCCTTGAGGCACGAGGTGCACACCGACAGGCGGCGGGGCGCGCCGTTCACGAGGGCCCGCACCCGCTGGATGTTCGGGTTCCAGCGGCGGCGGGTGCGGCGGTGGGAGTGGCTGACGCTCATGCCGAACGACGGCCGCTTGCCGCAGACGTCACACACCGATGCCATGGCCCGAGGGTAGCAGTCGCCCGGCGGTCCCCCGGTTAGCATCCGGGCCCGTGGGGGAGCTCCAGCGGCTGGGTGCCGAGCACCTGAAAGCGGTCGTCGTCGGCTACCGCGACGCCCTCCGCGCCCACCAGGAGGCGCTCAACCGGCTCAACGTCTACCCGGTGCCCGACGGCGACACGGGCACGAACATGGCCCTCACCCTCGAGTCGGTCGTGGCCGAGCTGGACGGCACGGCTGACATGGCCGGCGTCTGCGGGGCCATCGGCCGGGGGTCGCTCATGGGGGCCCGGGGCAACTCCGGCGTCATCCTGTCCCAGCTCCTCCGGGGGCTCACGTCCCGGCTGGCAGAGTGTGACGGCGTCGATGCCGCCACTCTCGCCGAGGCCCTCGCCGAGGCGAGCAGAGCCTCGTACCAGGCGGTCATGGAGCCGGTGGAGGGCACCATCCTCACCGTCGCCCGGGAGGCGGCCGAGGCGGCGGCGAGCCGGGCCGACGGCGAGCTGGTCGACGTCCTCGAGGCCGCCGCCGCGGCCGCCCGGGCGTCACTGGAGCGCACTCCCGAGCTGCTCCCCGTGCTGCGGGAGGCCGGCGTGGTGGACGCCGGGGCAGCCGGGTTCGTCCTCCTTCTCGACGTGCTCCTGCATGTGACGGCGGGCCGCCCCGTCCCCGAGCCCGACCCGGCGGCCGCCCGCCGCCCGGTGCCCGAGGTGTCGACGACCGCGGGCCACCACGCCGCCCCCGGAGGCCCCCGCTACGAGGTCATGTACCTGCTCGACGCGCCGGACGAGGCGGTGGGCGCCCTGAAGGAAGCCTGGGCCGGCATCGGCGACTCCATCGTGGTGGTCGGGGGCGACGGCACCTGGAACTGCCACGTCCACACCGACGACATCGGCGCCGCCGTCGAGGCGGGCGTCGTCGCCGGCCGGCCCTACCGGATCCGGGTCACCGACCTCTACGAGCAGGTCGAAGCCGAGCAGTGCCTCCGAGACCACGGGGACGGCACCGGCGGGTCGACGGAGACGGCCGAGGCCGAGGCACCGGTCGCCACCGCGGTGGTGGCAGTGGGGGCCGGGGAGGGGATCGCCCGGATGCTGCGGTCGCTGGGCGCGCAACGGGTGGTGGCGGGTGGCCAGTCCATGAACCCGTCGACGGCCGAGATCCTCGCCGCCGTGGAGTCGGCACCGGGCAAGGAGGTCGTGGTCCTGCCCAACAACAAGAACGTGGTGGCGGTCGCCGAGCAGGCAGCGGCGGCGGCCAGCCGGCCGGTGCGGGTGGTGCCCACCAAGGCGGTCCCCCAGGCGTTCGCCGCGCTCCTCGCCTACGACGCCGACGCCGACGCCGAGACGAACGCCCGAGCCATGGCGGAGGCCGTCACCGGCGTGGTCACGGGGGAGGTCACCCACGCGGTGCGGGACGCCACCACCCCGGCGGGCCCGGTGCGGGCGGGGGACTGGGTCGGCGTCGCCGCCGACGCCATCGTGGCGGTGGCAAAGAACCCGGCCGACGCCGCCTGCTCGCTGCTCGAGCAGCTGGTCGGCGAGAGCCACGAGATCGTCACCGTCGTCGCGGGGGAGCCGGCGTCGCCCGAGGACACCGACCGTGTCACCGACTGGCTGGCCCGGAACCGGCCGGGCGTCGAGGTCGAGGTCCACGACGGCGGCCAGCCGCTGGCCGCCTGGCTGTTCAGCGTCGAGTGAGCGCCGGCCGGTGAGCCGGCGCCTGTCCCAGCTGGCGGAGATCCCGGTCACCGTCCTCGCCGGGGTGGGTCCCAAGAAGGCGGAGGCACTGGCCGCCCTCGACATCCACACTGTCCTCGACCTGCTCACCCACTATCCCCGCCGCTACCTCGACCGCACCCGCCAGGCCGCCATCCGCGACCTCAAGACGGGCGAGGAGGCGCTGGTGCTCGCCACCGTGAAGCGGGTGGCGTCCCGCCGCACCCGCCAGCGCCGGGCGCTGGTCGAGGTCGACGTCTTCGACGGTTCGAGCTACCTCCACTGCGTCTTCTTCAACCAGCCGTGGCGGGCCCGCCAGCTCTCCGTCGGCACCCAGGCCGTGTTCTTCGGCAAGCTCGAGGCGTACCGGGGCCGG
>DATACM010000028.1:0-4410 GCA_036259055.1 Acidimicrobiales bacterium
TCGATGATCGCCTGGCGCTCGTCGTCACGCTGGGGCGTGAGCTGGGCCTGGATCTCGCCGCCCATGCACTTCAGAGCGGCGGCGGAGATGACGCCTTCGGGGGTGCCGCCGATCCCGAAGAGGATGTCGGCGCCCGCCTCGGGCCAGCCGGTGGAGATGGCGCCGGCCACGTCGCCGTCCTGGATGCAGCGGATGCGCGCCCCCGCCTCCCGGACCTCCGCCACCAGCTTCTCGTGGCGGGGGCGGTCGAGGATCACCGCGGTCAGCTCGTGGACGGGCCTGCCCGTGGCCTCGGTCACCGCGTGCAGGTTCTCGGTGGCGGGCTTGGTGATGTCGACCGAGCCGGCCGCCTCCGCGCCCACCGCGATCTTGTTCATGTAGAAGCCGGGCGGGTCGTACATGGTCCCCCGGTCGGAGACGGCGATGACGGCCAGGGCGCTGCCCCGTCCCATGGCGGCGAGAGTGGTGCCCTCGAGGGGGTCGACGGCGATGTCGACCTCGGGCGGGTCGCCGTTGCCGACCTGCTCCCCGTTGTAGAGCATCGGGGCGTCGTCCTTCTCCCCCTCCCCGATGACGATGATGCCGTCGAGGGACACCGACTGGAGCAGGACTCGCATGGCCTCGGTGGCCGCCTGGTCGGCCCCGTTCTTGTCGCCCCGGCCCATCCAGCGTGCCGCGGCCAGAGCCGCCACCTCCGTGACCCGCACCAGCTCCAGGGCGAGGTTGCGATCGGGCGGTTGACGTTCGGCTGGGCTCATGGGGCGACCTTACCGGACGGGGCCCTCGCGGCGCCCGGCCCGCCAGGCTCGTCCCCCGCCGCAGGGGCGCTCTACGCTGCGGCCGTGGCACGCGACCGCCGGCAGGAGTGGGCGCGGGCCTACGAGGCGGCGCCCAAGCGCGACGTGGCCTTCGAGACCGCCTCCGGCCTCCCCCTCCAGCCGGTCTACGGGCCGGACGACGCCGAGCTCCCGGGCGTCTTCCCCTACACCCGCGGCCCCTACGCCTCCATGTACCGGACGAAGCTCTGGACGATGCGGCTGTTCGCCGGCTACGGGACGGCGCCCGACACCAACGCCCGCTTCCGCCAGCTCCTCGCCTCCGGGGGCGACGGCCTGTCGACCGCCTTCGACCTCCCGACCCTCATGGGCCGAGACTCCGACGATCCCCGGTCCGAGGGAGAGGTGGGTCGCGGCGGTGTGGCCGTGGACACGCTGGCCGATGTCGAGGACCTCTACGCGGGCATCGACCTCGCCGCCGTCACCACGTCGATGACCATCAACGCCCCGGCCGCCATTCTCCTCGCCATGTACGTGGCCGCCGCCGAGCGGTCGGGTGTGGCGCGCGCCCAACTCGACGGCACGCTGCAGAACGACATCCTGAAGGAGTACCAGGCCCAGAAGGAGTTCCTCTTCCCGCCCCGGCCGTCGATGCGCCTGGTCACCGACGTGGCCCGCTTCTGCGCGGCCGAGATGCCGCGCTGGTTCCCCCTGTCGGTGTCCGGCTACCACATCCGTGAGGCGGGGGCCACGGCGGTCGACGAGCTGGCCTTCACTCTGGCCAACGCGTTCGCCTACGTCGAGGCGGCGTCGGCGGCCGGGCTGGGGGTCGACGACCTCGCCCCCCGCGTCAGCTTCTTCTTCGACGCGTCCATGGACGTGTTCGAGGAGATCGCCAAGTTCCGGGCCGCCCGGCGCCTCTGGGCGACCTGGCTGCACGACCGCTACGGCGCCCGCGACCCGGCGTCGCTGCGATGCCGGTTCCACGTGCAGACCTCGGGGGCGTCCCTCACCGCCCAGCAACCCGAGGTGAACCTCGTCCGCACCGCGCTGGAGGCGTTGGCGGCGGTGCTGGGCGGCACCCAGAGCCTGCACACCAACGGGCTGGACGAGGCCCTCCGCCTGCCCAGCGACCGGGCTTCCCGCCTGGCCCTGCGGACCCAGCAGGTGATCGCCTACGAGACCGGTGTGCCCCTGGTGGCCGACCCCCTTGGAGGGTCGTGGTTCGTCGAGGAGCTGACCGACGAGGTCGAGCGGCGGGTCGAGGCGGTGCTCGCCCAGGTCGAAGCCCTCGGCGACGGCTCCATGCTGGAGGGCGTCTACGCCGGCATCGAGCGGCGCTGGTTCCAGGCCCGCATCACCGAGTCCGCCTACGCCTTCGAGCGCGACGTGGCGGACGGCCGCAGGATCGTGGTCGGCGTCAACCGCTTCACCGATGGCGACGACGAGGGCCGTGTCGAGGCCGACGCCCACGCCGTGGAGGCGGACATGGAGGAGCGCCAGCTCAAGCGACTGGCCGAGGTCAAGGCGACCCGGAACGGTCGGGCGGTGGTCTCGGCCTTGGCCAGGGTGGCGGCGGACGCCCGGGACTCGGACGTCAACCTCATGCCTGCCATCCTCGACGCGGTGGGTGCCTACGCCACCATCGGCGAGATCGTCGAGATGCTGGCGGCGGTGTTCGGGCGCTGGAGCGAGGACGCCGTCCTGTGACCCGTTGCTGTCCCTTCTGCGGGGCGGAGTCCGACCTCACCACGGCCCGCTGCCGGGACTGCAAGATGGCTCTGCCCGCGCCGTCGCTCGCCGCCGACGACGCCGAGGGAGACGCCGAGGAGCTCGTGTACGAGCTCGACGACTGGCCCGTTGCGGCCCGGGTCCAGGTGACGTCCGGCCTGATCGAACGAGGCGTCGCATGCCGGTGGGAGCCGGGACTGACCCTCGTCGTCGCCGCGGTCGACGAGGAGACCGCCGAGCAGGTCCTCGATTACGTCGAGGAGGCGGGGCTGGACGAGGGTTGGGACGAGGACGACAGCGGCCTGCTTCCCAGCGACGCCGAGCTGGAGGGGGGGGAGGGGAGCGAGGTCGACGACGACGTCGCCCACGCGGCCATGAGCGACCTGTTCGTCGCTGCCGACCGCCTCATGCACGAGCCGAGCGACGACCTGGTGGCGGCCGAGCTCGGCGCCGCCGCCGCCCTGGTCGACGACAGCCCGCCGCCCTACGGCATCGACCCCGAGATGTGGGAGCGGATCCGGGAGCTGGCCGCAATGGTGCTCGCCGACCTCGACGAGGGGGCCGGCGAGGACGCGGTCGCCCGTGACGCCCGCGTGCTGAGGGACGTGCTGCGCCCCTGGGTGTGAGCGAGCGCGGCGCGAGACCGCCACCGCCGCGGCGCCCGTATACCGTTCGGCGATGCTGCTGGCCGAGCTGGAGATCCGCCACTCCCGGGCCGTGGCGCCGACGCGCCGGGTGGCGTTGGGCAACCAGTGGCTGCCGACGGACCCGGCTCCCGGGTTCGGCGGCATCCTCCTCGGCGGCATCGTCGCCGGCCACGTCGAGGAGATCCCGTCCGAGCTCCGAGAGGAGCTGCTCGAGCTCGTCGACGACCTCGAGGCGGGCCGGAAGATCCCCCAGCCGAAGCTGCGCCACCGGTTCCAGACCGACGTCGTCGGGCTGGACCGCAGCCGCCACAAGCTCGTAGGCGTCGGGGAGTCGATCACCTTCGAGCTGGACGGCCACGGCTTGCCGCTCCCCCAGGTGCTCGGGGCGGTGTACGCCGCCGGGCATATCCACGCCTCGACCCGCCCCGCCGTCTTCCACGCCATCCGCAAGGCCACCCGGTGGGACGGCCCCGTCGACGCCTCTCTGATCGCCCACCTCTCGGACCCCACCAGCGCGCCGCCCCGGTCCTGGCGCCTGTTCCCCACCGACGAACGGTGGGCCCGCCATGTACTCGGCTTCGGCCCCGAGAGCCACCTCGACCCGGCCGAGGTCCAGCGCCGCTTCCGCGCCCTCGTGCGGGAGTCCCACCCCGACCACGGCGCCCAGGCCGAAGGGGCGGGCCAGCGCATCCTCGAGCTCACCGAGGCCCGCCGCATCCTCCTCCCGTGACCGCGCACGGCGACCGGGCGGTCCTGTTGGCGCCGGGCGCGGGGGCGACCCGTGACCATTCCGCCCTGGTGGCCATCGAGAGGGAGCTCCGGCCGGTGGTCACCCGGCGGATGGACTTCCCCTACCGCAAGGCCGGGCGCAAGTCCCCCGACCGCCCCGAGGTGCTCGTGGCGGCCGTGCGGGAGGAGACCGCCGCCCTGGCGTCCGAGACCGGCCTGGCGCCCGAACGACTGGTGCTGGGCGGCCGCTCGCTGGGCGGGCGCATCTGCTCGATGGCGGTGGCCGAGGGGCTGCCTGCCCTCGGCCTGGCGCTGGTCAGCTACCCGCTGCACCCGCCGGGCCGCCCGGACAGCATGCGCACCGACCACTTCGACCGCCTCCTCCTCCCGTGCCTGTTCGTGTCGGGCACCCGTGACGCCTTCGGCACGGTCGAGGAGCTGGAGGCGGCCACCGCGATGATCCCGGGGCCGGTCAGCACCGTCTGGGTCGACGGAGGCGACCACGGCCTTCGCCGGCGCGACGACGA
>DATACM010000029.1:0-3872 GCA_036259055.1 Acidimicrobiales bacterium
CTAGGAGCGTGCTGATCTATCGCGCCGACCAGCCAGAGGAGACCGCGTAGCCGCTGGTCGGTGCTTCGGGCCGAAGGCCCGACCGGAGTAGATCAGCACGCTCCTAGGAAGGCACCGCGGCCTCGGCCGGCGACTGGCGGGCCGCCAGGGCGGCCGGTATGGCCGTCACCGCCAGGTGCACGGCGGCCCATCCGGCCAGGCCGAGGCCGGTGCCCCCGACCACGTCCAGGGGCATGTGCGCTCCCACGTGGATGCGGGCCAGGCCGACGAAACCGGCCAGCGCCCACACGAGGGCCCGGCCCCGCCACCCCAGATACGGCGTCGCCGCCGCCGCCATGGCCACGGCCAGCCCCATGTGGCCCGAGAGGTAGCCCGTTCCCAGCGCCGGGTCACCGCGGACCACGACGTCCTCGAGGATCCTGGCCGGCCTACCGCGCACGATCCAGTGACGGACGACCTTGCCCATCACGTACACGAGCGTGCCGGCCACGCCGGCGGTCACCGCCAGCCGCCGCCGCCGGGCCACCAGGGCGGCGACCACGACGAGGGGCACCACGACGACGCTGCCGAGCTGCATGAGCAGCCAGGTCGGCCAGTACGGGAGCCAGAGGTCCTCGTTGAGGAAGCGGAAGGTGTCCTCCTCGAGCCCTCCCACGTCCTGGGCGTCGATTGGCAGGGCGCTGAACCCGAGAACCGCCAGCCCCGCGGCGAGGAGGAGCAGCGTGACGCCGGGGCCGGGCCCGGCGGGTCGGTCCAGCTCTACGACGGCAGGGACATGTCGGGCTTCTCGCCCGCGCACGTGCACTCCTCGGTGGGGGCGTCACAGCCCTTGCAGGCGACGCGGCCCTCGTCGTTGCGGTAGACGCCGGCGCCGCACTGCGAGCAGCTGCTCGACTCGAGCAGCTGGTCGAGGCGGGTCATCCCTCGTCAGCCTTGGCCCGCATGGCGGACACCGCGGTCGTGATGCCATTGGCGTCGAGCACGTCGCTCATCACGCCGATCTGCTCCTCCCAGACGTCGTCGGGGATCTCCGAACGAACCTCGTCCTCGAGGAGGTGGTAGACGTCGAGACCCAACTGGGTCCCGGCCAGTGGCCCTGCATAGGAGGGATCGCCCAGCACGACCGTCTCGGCCGCGATCTCGGCGCTCTCCGGGTCGGGAGCTCCGAGCACGACCAGCAACTCGTCCTTGCCGTGCTGGTCGACCAGCTTGATGATCGCCTCCTGGGTGTGCAGGTCCATGGCGCCGGCCGCCGTTCAGACGAAGCACTCCGTGGCCCCGAAGAGCACGTTGGCCCCCGCGGCCTTGATGCACGCCTCGATGGCCGGGCTGGCGATGCCGTCGCGCTCGCCCAGGGCGATCACCTTGCGGTCCTTCAACACTTGTCAGCTCACCTCCTTGGGTGCCTCGAGGGTCTCGCCCAGCCACTCCCGGAGCTTGTCCGGGGAGAGGTTGGGGTCGGAGATGCGGGCCACCTCCTCGCCGTCGCGGAAGAGGAGGAAGGTCGGCATGGTCATGACCTTGAGGTCGATGCAGACGCGGCGGGCCTTGGGAGCCTCGAGCTTGACCACCGAGATGTCGGGCCGCTCGTCGGCCAGCTGCTCGACGTGGGGCGCGAGGGCCACGCACGGCACGCACTGCGGACCCCAGACGTCGACCAGCACGGTCCCGTCGGCGATGAGGTCCTGAAAGTTCTCCTTGGTGGCCTCGGCAACGGCTGCCACACACCCTCCTTCGTTTGCCGGTCCGGCGGGCTAACCCCGCGCCGGGTTGCGTTCCAAGAGCACGCTCATGCCGTCGGACAGCCCGGTCATGCGACCCAGGAACAGGCTGCCCTTGGCGACGAGGGAGACCCTACCCGCCCCTCCGGTTGTCAATCGCTCTAGGCCGTGGGGGAGGTAGCACAGCGCGGAGGCCAGGTGGCCCTGCGTGGGGGCGAACCCAGGCATGCCCCGCCCGGCGACGAAGGCGGGGATGTCCTCACGGGCGATGTCGCCCCGCCGGGCGGCCAGGGCGGCCATCGTCTTGTAGTTGCGCTCGGGCACGTTGCCCGACCCCTGCGGCTCGGTGATCTCGGGGTTGTGCAGCTCGGTGGCGAAGTCGTCGACGTCGGTCATGGCCAGCCCGACGCGGGAGAGGGGCTCGGTGGCCAAGGCCTCCATCACCTGGGCGGTGGCGCCGCCGGCCGACACCTTGTGGCGCCCGACGGCGTCGAGGCGCAGCACCGGCGACCGGCCGTCGTCAGCTTCGACGAGCGCGGCCGCCCCGCCCAGCACGTCCTCGAGGACGGGCAGGTTGTTGGTCAGGTGGCCCTGGAACTTCATGCCCAGCTTGGCCAGCGACCCGCCGGCGACGACGGCGACGCGCCGGAACACGCCCGAGGCCACCAGGCTGGCGGCCATCACCAGGGCGGGGACGGGCGCGGCGCAGAAGTTCTTGACGTCGGCTCCGGACGCCTCGGTGAGCCCGCCCGCCTCGGCCACCGCCTTGGCCAGGTTGCCCCCACCCCGCTGGTAACGGTCGCCCACCGCCTCCTCGCCGCAGGAGAGCACGTACTCGATCGAGGTGGGGTCGACGTCGTTGGCCTCGAGCAGGTTCAGGAGCGCCATGCTGGCGGTGACCTTGCCGGCCAGGTTCTCCAGCAGGACGTGGGCCGACAGCGACTCGTCGTCGTCCTGGGCGCCCCGGATGGCGCCGGCCAGGTGGTCGGTGCCCAGGTGGAGCCCGAGCGCGCCGGGGCGGGCGGCCTCGGCCTGGGCGTCGCCCCGGGCCTTGTCCAGGTTCTCGAGGTGGAGGCGCTTGGCCAGCGGGTGGGCGGACAGGGCGGCGGCGGCCCGGTCGGCGACCTCGGGGTCGAGGGCGACCAGCTCGAACTGGTCGAGGGCGGCCAGGAGGCCGAGCAGCTCCTCCTCAGGGAGCAGCTCGCCGGCGGGCCCGAACCGCGAGACGGCGCCGTCGCCGTCCGTCGGCGCCCCCACCCACGGCCGCTCGGGCAGGTCGCGGGGGTGGATGCTTCCCAACCAGGCCTGGTGGGGCGCGTAGGCCACCGCCTCGTCGAAGCTGCGGAGGGACGCAAGGAACGCCCGCTCCACCCCGGGGTCCTTGGGCAGCTCGCGGCGAGGCTTCGAGCCGTGACGGGCCAGCCCCGGGGCGTGGGCCAGGACCTGGGTGGAGGCGCTGACGACGGGAGTGGTCACCGCCGCAGGTTAGGTGTCACCCCACTCTTTTCACGAATTGGGTCAGGAAAACCGCGTGAAATCGACGACTTTCCGCACCCAGAATGGCTGCCTCAGGCCACCTCGAACACGGTTGGCCCGCTGACCGGCGTGCTGACCGCCTCCAGCCCTTTCTCCACCAGGCGCCGCCGCCAGGCCCGTTCCTCCGAGGGGCTCAACGAGGGGTCGCCGGCGGGATAGGGGATGCCCTTGGTCGGGACGATCCGCGGCGCGCCCACCCGCATGGCGATCGACACCAGGTTGCACAGGAGCGCGGTCGGGATGCCTGCCCTCTCGAGCTCTTTGGCCAGCGTTGCCCCGCAACGCGTGCCCGTCCCTCAGGTGGAGGTCAGGATGGCGGCCCGGACCTCGGAGTGGCGCAGGTCGGCGGCCCACTCGATGCCGAACCGGCGGGCGTTGCCCACCGACGTGCCGTTGCCGGCGGTCACCAGGTAGGCGGCGTGCAGGCGGCCGATGGCGCCCTGCTTCTCGAGCTCCCGGGCCACGTCGAGGGGGAGGATGCGGTGGGGGTCCTCGTTGGCCCACTGGGTGGAGAACCCGCCGTGCACCGACCGCCACTCGCCGGGTGACAGCGAGTCGACGCCTTCCAGGGGGTAGCGCAGCCAGCGGGTGGCCCGCGCCGACTCGAGCTTCCCG
>DATACM010000030.1:0-1900 GCA_036259055.1 Acidimicrobiales bacterium
CAGACCGAACGACACACGCTCGACGGGCAGGGACACGTCGTCGCCCCCGAACTCATGGCCCGTGTACTGAAGACGTTCTTCAACCAGTAACCCGTCGACTGATCAGGTCGCGACCGTGGGTCGCTTCGGAACGCAGGCCCACCAGGTCCTGGCGCCGCCCGGCGCTGCTCAGGGCAGGCGAACTCGACGAGATGGAACTGCACGTCGTGCCCGTCTTGCTCGGGGAGGGACGACGGCTCTTCGACAACCTGCCCGCCGACCACATCGAGCTCGAGCTGACCCGCCGACTGAACGCTCGCGGCGTCGACCCGGCCCACTCCTGGTAGTGGATCGGCATTAGTGTCTTTCGTCTTGGCCCACATGCCAAGTTCACGATTGGCCATCGCCACCCCGCTGGCGAAGAGATCTACGTCCTCATCTCCGGCCGTGCTGAGATCAAGATCGGCGAAAGGATTTTGGGCCTCGAACCAATGTCCGCTATTCGCGTTCCGTCCACCGAGTTCCGAGCACTCCGCAACCCCGGAGACGATCAGGCGGTCTTGATCGTCGCCGGATATCCGCAGGACAGCGCGGAGGAAGTCGAGTTCGCAGCGGGCTTCTGGCCGGCCGATGGGCACGAGGCGCCGGTGTCCCTGAACGTCTAGCCGGGTGCGAATCCCTCCGCGTTGACCGCGCGCGGGCGACGTGCCGGGTTAAGGCGGTACGGCTCCCTCTGTTCGAGAGGGGGTGGTCATCGTCGCGGCGCGGGACATGCCAGGATGCGAGCCGTGTTCGGCACCCCGACCAGGAGGCCACGCGCGTGGATCAGATGACCTACCTCTGCCCGTCGTGCGAGCTCACGTCGGTCCTGTTCGAGCCGGGGACGAAGGACCCGGTCATTTGCCCGCGGTGTGGCGCGGAGATCCCGCGCGGCGACCTGGTCGCCGGCAGGGACGGCGTCTACGCCGTGAGGCCAGCCGAGGCGCCGGAGGAGTGGGGTGGCACGATCTTCCTCCGCTACCCCGACGGCTCGACGAGCGACCTCGACCCGAGCGGCGACGTCATCCGCCCGGGCTGGCGGCACCCGAACGGGCGGCACGTCCTCGAGCGGTTCGAGCTGACCGAGGCACCAATCCGGGAGGGCAAGTTCGGCGTCGTCGGCGTCCTCCGCGACGCGTGAACGGGACCGCGTGGTCGTTGTCGTTGTACGACTGGGTCAGCAGTTCCTCGGCCTCCTCGACCTTGCCTTGCTCGACGAGCGTTGCCGCGGCCACGTAGTCGTCGAAGGGGGTGAGCTCGAAGAGGATCCAACCGAGTGGGGCGAGGGCGGCGCTGATCCGATCGGGCTCCTCGGTCAGCCGCCGGTAGGTCTCTTCCAGCTCCTTGGTCTGGTCGAGCGTCGCCTGGTCGACACCGAGCGAGCGCAGCACGCGACCGATTGGCGATGCGGCAAGCGCGGCCAGCCCCGTCGTCTGCTTCCCGAACTCGCCGCCGGGATCGATCCTCTCCTTGTACGGCTTCGCCGGGGACTGCTGCTTCTTGGCGTTGTCGGTCACAGAATCAGGGTACGGGCGGCGTCCGCGACCGTCCGCGCTCTCGGCTCTTCCTCGGCGAATGCGCCCGTTTTCGGACGCTTTCAGCCCGCCGTCTGAACCTGAGGGCTCCATAAAGGGCTCCATACCCACCGCACGCTGAAGATCGTGCAAGTTCTCGCGAACCAAAAAGCGCCGCTTTGCGGCGCTTTTGCAGAGCCCTCTGACGGACTCGAACCGTCGACCCCCTCCTTACCATGGAGGTGCTCTACCAACTGAGCTAAGAGGGCGCTGGGGCCCATGGTATCCGGCGTTTGACGGGACCGGTCTTCGGTAAAACCGAGCCAGCATGCTGCGGAAGGTCTTATGGAGCGCGCTGTACGCGATCT
>DATACM010000031.1:0-2559 GCA_036259055.1 Acidimicrobiales bacterium
ATGATCTGGCGGTACGAGGCGACAACGATGACGAGCAGCACCGCCACCACCAGCGAGATGGGCACCAGTTGCGACAGGCCGAGGAGGAGGCTCGAGCCCCCGAGGGCGACGACGAAGAGGATCTCCTCGGTGGCGTAGGCCGTGGAGGAGATGGCGTCGGAGGAGAACGTGGCGACGGCGATGCGTTTGGGCAGTCGCTGTTTCTCCTATTCCGCCGACGCAATCGGGCGGCCGACGAAGAACCGCTTCAGCGACGAGTACATGGCGAAACGCTACCCTCGGCCACCCGGCTCGAACTCCAACCGACCGAGCCAAGTTGTGCGCCTCCGGCACCCGGTAGTTGCATGGTGGCCGTGCACGTCGTAGTCGTCGGGTGTGGGCGGGTCGGTACCGAGCTGTCGAGCGCCCTCGAGCGCGACGGGCACACGGTCGCCGTCATCGACAAGAACCGCAACGCTTTCCGGAGGCTCCCCAAGAGCTTCAGCGGCACGACCGTGCTCGGCTTCGGCTTCGACCAGGGCCACCTCGAGGAGGCCGGCATCCGCCGGGCCGACGGCTTCGCCGCCGTCACGAGCGGTGACAACTCGAACATCCTGAGCGCCCGCATCGCCCGGGAGACGTACGAGATCCCCAACGTCGTCGCCCGCATCTACGACCCGCGCCGGGCCGTGCTCTACGAGCGGCTCGGCATACCCACGGTTGCGGCGGTGGCCTGGACGACCGACCAGGTGTTGCGCCGTCTCTACCCGTCTCGCAGCGTCACCGAGTGGAGCGACCCCTCGGGCATGGTCAGCCTGGTCGAGCGGGCACTGCCCGACGTGTGGGCCGGGCGCAAGCTGATCGAGCTGACCGAGGGGGACCGCTTCCGGCTCGTCGCCCTGGGCCGGGGGGGCGAGGCCCGACTGCCGGCACCCGAGGCGATCGGCCAAGAGGGTGACGTGCTGCACATCGTCGTCCGCCGCGACGCCGTGGACGAGCTCGAGCAGAGGCTGCAGGGGGGGCGGTGAACGTCGCCATCGCCGGGGCCGGCAACGTCGGCCAGTACATAGCCCAGGACCTCAGGGAGAGCGGCCACGACGTCCTGCTGATCGAGCAGGACCCTGCCCTGGTGACGATCCTCGAGCCCCGCCTCGACGTGCGCTGGTTCGTGGGCGACGCCTGCGAGCTCGACAGCCTCCGGGAGGCGCATCTCGAGGAGGCCGACGTCGTCGTGGCCGCCACCGGCGACGACGAGGACAACCTGGTCATATCCCTTCTGGCCAAGCAGGAGTTCGCCGTCCCGCGGGTCGTCGCCCGGGTCAACCACCCGGCCAACCAGTGGCTGTTCACCGAGGCCTGGGGAGTCGACGTGTCCGTGTCCACGCCCCACCTCCTGACCGCCCTCGTCGAGGAGGCGGTGGAGGTCGGCTCGCTCGTGCGCCTCCTCCAGTTCCAGGACGCCCGGCTGGTCGAGGTCACCCTGGCCGACGACTCGCCCGCCATCGGCCAGGCCCTCAGCGACCTCGGCGTCCCGCGCGACGCCACCGTGGTTGCGGTGATCCGCGAGCGTCACGTGATCGTCCCGCGCGGCGAGACGACGATGCAGGCGGCCGACGAGGTTCTCGCCCTCGTGGCGCCCGAAGCGGAGGACGCCTTGCGGGCCCTCCTCGTCGGCGAGGGCGGCAGCCGCCCGGCGCGGACCTGATCTTCCGCTCGCGAACAGCGGCGCTACAACAGTTCGTAGCTGGGGTTGAACACCACCATGCGGCCGGCGGGGCCGCACGGGTTGGCGCGCCCGTGGACGATGAGGCGCCGGCCGGGAGAGATGCCGGCGATCTGGCGCCGTCCCGTCCAGCTGGCGATGATCGTGCCCGTCCCGTCGGTGATCGTCGCCTCGAGCGACGGGCAGCCGGCCCGGGGCACGATGCGCAGCGAGCTGATCTCGCCCACCACCGACACCTCCTGGCGGGGCCCGACTTCGCCGATGGGCGTGACGCCAGGGAGCTGAGCGCAGAAGTCACGGAGCTGGGCCAGCCCCAACTCCTCCGCAGGTGTGCGGAGCTTCTGGAGGCGACCCTTGAGGTTCACCGCGAGCCCTCAGTCGGCGACGTCGTCGGCGGCGTGCAGCATCACCAGGCGCACGGCCGTCCCGTTGTCCGAGGAGGTGATCTCCACCTCGTCGACCAGGGCGCGGATGAGGGGGATGCCGAGGCCCCGCTCGAACTTCAGCCGGTCGGGGTCGGTGACCGGTGGGTGGTCGGGAAGGCCGGACGGGTCGAACCCGGGGCCGCGATCCTCGACGGACACCTCGAGCCCCCGTTCGGCCGCCCGGCACCGAACCCGCACGCGCTCGTCGGTGGCGACGGAGTCGTGGGCCTCGATGGCGTTGGTGCAGGCCTCCGAGACGGCGATCTTGAGGTCGTCGACCCGCTCGTCGGCCAGCTGGCTGTCGGTGGCCGCCAACGCCGATACGACGAGGCGGGCGAGGGCGACGAACTCGGCCCGGGCAGGTATCTCCAGGGCGACCTCCTCGTCGACCACGGCCCGGGTCAGAAGTCGCTCGTTCCGCCCGCCCGTTCG
>DATACM010000032.1:0-13539 GCA_036259055.1 Acidimicrobiales bacterium
CATCGTCTCGGTCTGCACCGCGGCCAGAGCCGGATCGGCCACCGGCCACCGCTCGGCGTGGATGTGGCTGCCCTCGCCGTGGCGCCGTTCCCACAGCTCGGCGGTGATGTGGGGGACCATCGGGGCCAGCAGCAGGAGCAGCGTGTCGACGGCGGCATCGAGGTCCGGGCCGGTGACGCCCGACTGCACCTGCTTGTACAGCTGGTTCGTGAACTCCATGCAGGCCGCCACCGCGGTGTTGTACGACCAGCGCTCGTACTCGTCGCTGACGCGCGCGATGAGGCGATGGGTGGCCCGGCGCAGGTCGTCGTCCGGGCCGGCGTCGGTCGCCTCCGGTTGGGCGGCCACCTGGCCGGTGGCCAGGCGCCACACCCGGGCCAGGAAGCGCCCGCACCCCTCGATGACGTCGTCGGTCTGCTCGGTCCAGTCGAAGTCGTCGGCGGGAGGGCCCACGAAGAGATGGAACAGGCGCAGGGCGTCCGCCCCGACCGTGTCGAAGTAGCGGGTGGGGGCGACCAGGTTGCCCCTGCTCTTCGACATCTTGGTGCCGCCCATGCGGATGAGGCCCTGGGTGAACAGGCGGGCGAAGGGCTCGCGCAGGTCCTTGGGGGCGATGCCCAGGTCGGACAGCGCCTTGGTGAAGAAGCGGGCGTACATCAGGTGGAGGATGGCGTGCTCGATGCCGCCGATGTACTGGTCGACGGGCAGCCAGCGGGCGGCCATGGCCGGGTCGAACGGCGCCTCGTGGTTGTCGGCGTCGACGAAGCGCAGGAAGTACCACGACGAGTCGACGAAGGTGTCCATGGTGTCGGTCTCGCGGGTGGCCGGTCCGCGGCATATGGGACAGGTCGTGTTCAGGAACCCCTCGTGGAACTTGAGCGGCGACTCCCCCGTGGGCCTGAACTCGACGTCGTCGGGGGCGAGGACGGGCAGGTCGTCGTCGGGCACCGGCACCGCGCCGTGGTCGGGGCAGTAGACGATCGGGATCGGGCAGCCCCAGTAGCGCTGGCGGGACAGCAGCCAGTCACGCAGGCGGTAGTTGACCGTGCGCCGGCCCAGACCCTGCTCCTCCAGCCACTCGACGGCGCGGGCCACCGCGTCGTCTTTCCACAACCCGTCGAGCCACTCGCTGTTGATGGCGGGGCCGTCGCCCGTGTAGGCCTCGCCGTCCCAGCCCTCGGGCGGCTGGACGGTGCGGATGATGGGCAGCCCGTAGGCGACAGCGAAGTCCCAGTCCCGCTGGTCCTCGCCGGGGACGGCCATGATGGCGCCGGTGCCGTAGCCCATGAGCACGTAGTCGGCCAGGTACACGGGCACCGGCTTCCGGGTGAACGGGTTGACGACGGACGACCCCGTGAAGACGCCCCGCTTCTCGAGCGGCCCCTCGGCCGACTGGCGCTCGACCTCGGTCTCGGTCTGCACTCGGGCGACGAAGGCCTCGACCTCGTCGCGCTGCTCGTCGGTGGTCAGGTCGGGGACCAGCGGGTGCTCGGGCGCCAGGACCGCGTAGGTCATGCCGAAGGACGTGTCGGGGCGGGTGGTGAAGACCCGGACGGCCAGGTCGGGCCGGCCGTCGACGGGCAGGTCGAACTCGGCTCCTTCGGATCGCCCGATCCAGTTGCGCTGCATGACCTTGACCCGCTCGGGCCAGTCGAGGCCGTCGAGGTCGTCGAGCAGCTGGTCGGCGTAGGCGGTGATGCGGAAGAACCACTGCTCGAGGTCGCGCTTGACGACCACGTCGCCCGAGCGCTCGCAGGTGCCGTCGGGCAGGACCTGTTCGTTGGCCAGTACCGTCTGGCAGCCAGGGCACCAGTTGACCGGGGCCTGCCGCCGGTAGGCGAGGCCCGCCTCCAGCAGGCGCAGGAAGATCCACTGCGTCCAGCGGATGTACTCGGGGTCGTGGCTGCGCACCTCCCGCCGCCAGTCGTACATGGCGCCCAGGCGCTCGATGGACGCCTTGAGCTCGGCGATGCGGGCGTCGGTGAACGGCCGCGGGTGCACACCGGTCTTGATGGCGGCGTTCTCGGCGGGCAGCCCGAAGGAGTCGAAGCCCATCGGCGACAGCACGGCATGGCCGGCCATCGTGCGATGGCGGACGATCAGGTCGCCGAAGGTGTAGGTGCGGACGTGCCCTTGATGCGCCGGCCCGCTCGGGTACGGGTACATGCACAGTGCGTAGAACGGCGGCCGGGGGTCGTCGTTGTCGACCTGGTAGGTCCCTTCCTCGCGCCACCGGAGCTGCCATTTGCGCTCGACGGATTGCGCGTCGTACCCCTCGGCCATGGCCGCATGGTACCGGCGACCGGACGGCGCTCGGCCGGGAGTCCCCGCGAAGGTCGGCTGCTAGGGTGAGCCCCGAGGGCCTGTAGCTCAGCCTGGTAGAGCGCCTGCATGGCATGCAGGAAGTCGGGGGTTCAAGTCCCCCCAGGTCCACCGCCCGTACGCCGCCCGCGACCGGTCAAGCGCCGGGCGCTGGAGCTGTGTCTCGAGGCCCCGGGATGGGAAAGCGGCTATTTGCCCTTTCCCATGACCACGGCGATGATGATGCCGAGGACCACGAGCACGATCGGGACCAGGACGGCGGTTGCACCTTCGCTCACGGGCGGAACTCTAACGCCGACGCGCTGAGCCCGTCGTCCCGAGGCGGATCACCCCGGAGGGACCGGTCGGGGGAGGCTGTCGTGGGTCAGCTGGTACACGGTGAGGGCGAGGCGGCAGCGCGTCTCCCAGCCTCGCAGCTCGGCCTGGATCACCTGGATCGCCGACTCGAAGTCGGGGCCCGCCTGAGCGGTGAGCGAGTCCTTGGCCCTCCCCGGGGGGAGGGCCTCGATCACCCGTCTGAGGGCGGCCTCCTGCTCACGCAGCTGGGCGACGGCCTGGTCGTGGCGGGCCCTGGCGTCGGGCAGGTAACGGGTCCGGCACGTCTCGTAGTTGGCGAGGATGATGTCGAACGCCCGCCGGTCGGCCTCCGCCGCCTGCTCGGCCGACGGGTCGGGGCGCGCCGGCTCGGGCTCGACCTGCTCGGGCGCGGCATCGTCGCCGCCGTCCCCGTCCACGGCGAGGGCGCCGAACACGCCGGCGCCCAGGACCACCACGATGGCGAGGGCAAGGGCACCGGTCAGAGCCGGGCTCGGCTCGCTGGTCATCGGAAGCATCTCGTCTCCTGCCGTCGTTCACTGCGGACCGTGGGCGGGCGGTCCCGGTGCGGCCGGACGATGGTACTCATGGCCCTCCCCGAGCGACCCTTCACCCAGCCCTACGGCGCGCGTTGGCAGGTGGCTGCGGCGGCGAATGAAACTTCATGAGAACCTACGGGGACGGCCTGCCGCGAGATATGCTTCCGGCGATGGCCGACGATGAGATCCAATGGATGAGCACCGGCGAGGCGGCACGCCGGTTGGGGGTCACCGTCCGTACGCTCTACCGGCTGATCGACGAAGCGCAGCTCCCCGCCTACAAGTTCGGAAGGGTCATCCGCCTCCAGGAGACGGAGATCGACGCCTTCATCAAGGCGTCACGCATCGCTCCCGGGTCCCTCGAGCACCTCTATCCCGAATCGAGGAAGGACACGTCCGAGACGGACGGCAATCTCAGGTAGGCGGTCGCCGGCGGGCTCCCGTCCGTGTGCACCGAGATCACATCGGTGCCCACCGACCGCAGCTCGCCGACGACGCCGGCGTCGCCGGCGTGCACCTGCACCCGTAAGTGCTGCGCGGCGGCGTGGGCGAGCACCTCGGCGAGGCCCACCGTCACCTCCCGACGGCGACCACCGTCGCCGCCCCCGGCCGTGCGGGCCAGACCGTCGCCCGGGCCGGCGGCGCTGACGACGGCGACGGCTCCGAGGGCGACGACGGCCGTTCGCCCTCCGGCGGCGCGCAGGGCGACGAAGTCGGCGCCGACCGCCTCGACCGGGCCAATGTGGCGGCGGTTCGTCGTGGTGGTCACCACCACCGCCACCCCCCGCTCGGCCAGGTCGAGGAGCGCCTCGGCGAAGGTGGCGTCCTCCTCGGCCTGGCGGCGCAGCCACCGTTCCCTGACCCGAGCGTCGACCGCGTCACGGGCCCGGGCCTCGGCCGCCCACCGCTCGATCTCCTCGAACGGCGACAGGCCCAACCCGCCCTCGTCGTGCGCCATCGGCCGCAGGGTACCCAGGGCGACCACCCGGGGTCGTCGTCAACCACACCCCGACTGGGTACGGTGATGCGGGTGACCGAGTGCCTTTTCTGCCGCATCGTCGGCGGAGAGCTCCCGTCCGAGGAGGTGGCGTCCTCGGAGCGCACGCTGGCCTTCCGGGACATCAAGCCGGCCATGCCCAGCCACGTCCTCGTCGTGCCCCGGGAGCACATCGAGTCGGCCGCCACCCTCGAGCCCGCCCATGCCGACGTCCTCTCCGAGATGTTCCAGACCGCGCAGCGGGTCGCCGAAGTGGAGGGCCTCGCCGAGCGGGGCTACCGGCTCGTCCTCAACGTCGGCGAGGACGCCCAGAACTCGGTCCCCCACCTCCACCTCCACGTCCTCGGCGGCCGGCCCATGGGCTGGCCGCCCGGCTGAGCGAGGCACCGGGTACCCTGAGCCCACAACACGTGTCCACCACCCAGGTCAAGGTCCTCGTTCCCGACAACCGCCTGATGATCGGGCTGCTCGGTCATCGCGACGAGCTCCTCCGGCTCGTCGAGGCGGCCTTCGACCGCAACGAGATACTCGTCCGGGGCAACGAGATCACGATCAGCGGCGACGACGCCGGCAGGATCAGCCTCCTCTTCGACGAGCTCCTGCTGCTGCTCCGCCAGGGCCACGGGTTGGAGGCGGCCGACGTCGCCCGCACCATCGATATGGTGAAGGCCGACGAGAGCCCGTCGGCGGTGATGGCGGCCGAGGTCCTGCGCTCGGCGCGCGGCCGCACCGTGCGCCCCAAGACGAGCGGCCAGCGGCGTTACGTCGACGCCATCGCCACCAACGTGGTCACGTTCGGCATCGGGCCCGCCGGCACCGGCAAGTCCTACCTGGCGGTGGCCCTCGCCGTGCAGGCGTTGCAGGCCCGCTCGGTGAGCCGCATCATCCTCACCCGCCCGGCGGTGGAGGCGGGGGAGCGCCTCGGCTTCCTCCCGGGAGACGTCCTGGCCAAGGTCGACCCCTACCTGCGCCCGCTGTACGACGCCCTGTACGACATGCTGGGCCCGGAGGGCGCCAAGCGCCTCCTCGAGGGTGACACCATCGAGGTGGCGCCCCTCGCCTACATGCGGGGGCGGACGCTCAACGACAGCTTCCTCATCCTCGACGAAGCGCAGAACACCACGCCCGAGCAGATGAAGATGTTCCTCACCCGCATCGGCTTCGGTTCCAAGGCCGTCGTCACCGGCGACGTGACTCAGGTCGACCTGGCCGCCGGGCGCAGCGGCCTGGTCGACCTGGAGCCGGTGCTCGCCGGCATCGACGGGGTGGCCTTCGTGCACCTGACCTCACGCGACGTCGTGCGCCACCGCATCGTGCAGGACATCGTCGACGCCTACGAACGGGTCAAACCGTGACCGAGCACGGCGGCGGGGCCGGCCCGACACGCGTGGCACGTTCGAGATCTCGCAGCCACGTGGACGTCTTCGCCGCCGACGAGCAGTCCGACGAGCCCGTCGACACCGGTCGCTGGGCGCGCCTGGCCAGCGCCGTGCTCGAGGCCGAGGGTGTGAGGGGCGACGCCGAGGTGTCGCTTCTCTTCGTCGACGAGACGGCGATGGCGGAGCTGAACCAGCGGTTCCTCGGCCGGGAGGGCCCTACCGACGTCCTCGCCTTCCCGATCGACGAGGACGTCTACGAGGGCGCCCGCTCGGCCGACTCGCTCGGTCCCGGCCCCGGGGTCGACCCAGAGCTGGCCGAGCTGCCCACCATCCTGGGCGACGTGGTGCTGTGCCCGGCGGTGGCCCGGCGCAACGCTCCCAACCACGCCGGCACCTACGACGACGAGCTGGCGCTACTCGTCGTGCACGGCATCCTCCACCTGCTGGGCATGGACCACACCGACACGCGAGAGGCGGCGGTCATGGAGCGGCGGCAACAGGTCCTCCTCGACCGCTTTCACCGGTCATGACCGGCACCGAGTGGGCGATGGCCGCGGCCATCTTGGGGCTCATCACGGCGGCCGCCTTCCTGGCCATGGCCGAGACCAGCCTCACCCGTACGAACCGGATAAAGGCCATCAGCCTCACCGAGGAGGGCCGCCGGGGGTCGCACGCGCTCCTGCGCCTGGTCGAGCACCCGGAGGAGTTCCTCACGCCGGTTCTGCTGCTCGTGCTCGTGTGCCACCTCACCGCGGCCACCTTCGTCGGCATCCTGTCGGAGCGGAAGTTCGGGGCGATCGGCGTGTTCATTGCTCTCGCCTTCGAGGCAGTGGTGATCTTCGTCACCGCCGAGGCCGTCCCGAAGACATTCGCCGTGCAACACCCCGACCGGACGTCGCTCCTCGTGGCTCCCGTCGTCTCGACGGTCGTGCGCTTCCCGCCCCTCCGGCTGATCTCCAGGGCGCTCATCGGGCTCTCCAACGTCCTCGTGCCCGGCAAGGGGCTCAAGGAGGGACCGTTCGTGTCGGAGGAGGAGCTGCTGGCCATGGCCGACGTGGCCGTGGAGGAGGACGTGATCGAGCGCGAGGAGCGTCAGCTCATCCACTCGATCATCGAATTCGGCGACACGGTGGTCCGCGAGGTCATGATCCCCCGGCCCGACATGGTCGCCGTCGAGGCCAAGGCGTCGGCCTCCGACGTCATGGAGCTGGTGATGTCGGCCGGCCGGAGCCGCATCCCGGCGTACGAGCAGGGCATCGACGACATCGCCGGCATCGTCTACGCCAAAGACCTCATGCGGGCGATCCGCGACGGCAAGGGGGACGAGCCGGTGCGCGACCTCGTCCGTCCTGCCCGCTTCGTGCCGGAGACCAAGCGGGTGGCCGAGCTCTTGCCCGAGATGCAGCAGGAGAAGGCGCACATGGCCATCGTGGTCGACGAGTACGGCGGCACGGCCGGGCTGGTCACCCTGGAGGACCTCATCGAGGAGCTCGTGGGCGAGATCGTCGACGAGTACGACGTGGAGGAGGCCCCCGTCGAGCCGCTGCCGAACGGCGACGTCCGGGTGAACGCCCGCATGCCGATCGACGAGCTCAACGAGCTGCTCCAGGTGGAGTTCCCCCAGGGCGACTACGACACGGTGGGCGGGCTCGTCTACAACCTGTTGGGCCACGTCCCCACCGAGGGCGAGACCGTCGACTACGACGGCCACCGCCTGCGGGCCGAGAAGGTGCAGGGTCGCCGGATCGGTCGGGTCCGCATCACCAAGCCCGCGCCTCCGCCAGACGAGGGCTGATGAAGTCGGGCTTCGCCACGTTGGTGGGGCGTCCCAACGTGGGGAAGTCGACATTGCTCAACGCCATCTGCGGCACCAAGGTGGCCATCGTCTCCGACAAGCCTCAGACGACGCGCACCCAGGTCCGCGGCGTGCTCGACCGCTCCGACGCCCAGGTCGTGTTCGTCGACACGCCCGGCATCCACAAGCCCCGCACGGCGGCGGGGGAGCGGATGAACGCCTCGGCCGCCGAGGCCCTCGCCGACGTGGACGTCGTCTGCCTTGTGCTCGATGCCACCGCCCCGATGGGCTCCGGCGACCGCTTCGTGGCCAGCCGGGTGCCTCCCGACGCGCTGTGCGTCGTGAACAAGGTCGACGTGGCCACGCCCGCCCAGGTGGCCGCCCAGCTCTCCCGCGCCGCCGAGCTCGACCTGGCCGAGTACTTCCCGGTGTCGGCGCGCACCGGCGACGGCGTCGGGGAGCTGGTGGAGGCGGTCGTCGCCCGCCTCCCCGAGGGGCCCGCCTACTACCCCGAGGGCACTGTCACCGACGTGCCCGACGCCTTCTGGGTCGCCGAGCTCGTGCGCGAGCAGCTGCTGGCGGTCGTGCGCGAGGAGCTGCCCCACTCGATCGCCTGTCGGGTCACCGAGTGGGAGTGGCCCCGCATCCGCTGCGAGATCCTCGTCGAGCGGGAATCCCAGAAGGGAATCGTCATCGGCCGGGGCGGGTCCGTCCTCAAGCGCGTCGGTACGGCCGTTCGCCGACAGCTCCGGCCCGGCGCCCACCTGGAGCTGGTCGTGAAGGTCGACAAGGACTGGCAGCGCCGCCCACGCGCCCTCGACCGCCTGGGCTTCTGACCGTGGATCACGTGCCCGAGCCTGCCGCCGAACGAGCGGAGCCGGCAACCCTCGAGGTCGTGAGCGATCTGCTGCGGGCGCTGGCCAACCCCCACCGCCTGGCCATCCTGCTCGAGCTGGGCCACGGCCCCCGCTGCGTGCACGAGCTGGTCGAGAGCCTGGGCATCTCCCAGCCGCTGGCCTCCCAGCACCTGCGGGTGCTCAAGGCCACCAACCTGGTCGTAGGCCGGCGGCGGGGGCGGGAGGTCGTCTACGCCCTCGCCGACGAGCACATCTCCCACATCGTGGGCGACGCCATCGCCCACGCCGGAGAGCGGCTGAGCTGACGCCTCGGCGTCAGCTCAGTGCTCGTCCCAGTGGCCCTCGTGCGAGGCGTGGCGGTGGCCGTCGTGCTCGTAGTCCGTGTGGCCCTCGTGCTCGACCGCCTCGTGGCCGCAGTCGTCGCCGTGCTCGTGGTCGTGGTCCTCGTGCACGGCGTGGTCGGTCATGGACATGTGCTTCCTCCTAGGGCGCTGGGGCGTCCCACATATTAGCTCTTTCGCATGCTTTCCGGGCGCGCTCGGACGCGGCCGTTGGGGAGCCGCCAGGCCGAACTGTTCGTCGAAGTGGCTCTCCAGCAGCCACCTGGCCGATCAGTTCCGGGAAATGGCTCGGGCCGGCCCTCTCTTGACGAAGCGGCACGACCGTAGTCTCATAAAGAGCGATTCTCATTCTCGTTTGGCCGACCGGAGACCGCATGCGACCCGCCGCCGCCTTGGCCCTCGCGGTGTCCCTCGTCGCCTCGGCCTGCGCCGGCGCCGACGGCGCCGCGGACGGCGGGAAGGTCCGGGTGGTGGCCGGCTTCTATCCCTTGGCCGAGGCGGCGGAGCGCGTCGGGGGCGACCGTGTCGTCGTCACCAACCTCACCCCGGCCGGGGCCGAGCCCCACGACCTCGAGCTGCGTTCCTCCGACATCGACCGCATCGAGGACGCCGCCCTCGTGCTGTACCTCGGAGGGGGGTTCCAGCCCGCGGTCGAGGAGGCGGCCGGGCGGGCCGACGGCGAGGTCGTCGACCTCCTTGCTCCCGCCGGCGGCGTCCTCGAAGGGTCCACCGACGACGGCGACCCTCATGTCTGGCTCGACCCGGTGCTCATGGCCCGTATCGCCGAGCGCGTCCGCACGGCCCTTGTCCGGGCCGATCCTGCCGGTCGGGCGACCTACGAGGCGAACGCCGACGCTTACACCGCCGACATCACCGCCATCGACACCGCCTACCGCCACGGGCTCGACGAGTGCGAGCGGCGGGTGATCGTGACGTCCCACGCCGCCTTCGGCCACCTGGCCCGTCGGTACGGGCTCACCGAGGAGGCCATCACCGGCCTGTCGCCCGAGTCGGAGCCCGACCCCCAGCGGCTCTCGGAGCTGGCCGCCCGGGTGCGGGACGAGGACATCACCACGATCTTCTTCGAGACGCTCGTGTCCCCCCGGGTGGCCGAGACCTTGGCCCGGGAGACCGGTGCCAGGACGGCGGTGCTCGACCCGATCGAGGGCCTCACCGACGAGGAGCAGGCCCGGGGCCGCACGTACGAATCGGCGATGACCGACAACCTGTCGGCCCTCCGCCAGGCCTTGGGCTGCCGGTGACCCGGGGGTACGATCGGAACCGTTCTCATTCCTGACTCCTCGTCGTCCGTCCTCGACGTCGACGCCGTCTCGTTCGCCTACGGACGGCAGTCGGTCCTCGACTGCGTGAGCCTGGCCGTGGGCAGGGGCGAGTTCGTGGCCCTGGTCGGGCCGAACGGCTCGGGCAAGTCGACGCTGCTGCGCATCGTCCTGGGCCTCCTTCCCGCCCAGCAGGGGGAGGTGCGCCTCTTCGGCGCCGCCCCCTCCGGGCTTCCCGACCGGTGGCGCGTGGGGTACGTCCCCCAGCGGGCCATGGTCCCCGAGCTCCTGCCGGTGACGGTGGCCGAGGTGGTGGCCTCCGGCCGCCTGTCGCGGCGGGGCTGGGTCAGCCGGCTGGGCCGCCAGGACCACGAGGAGGTCGACCACGCCCTCTCCTCGGTGGGCCTGACCGAGCTGGCCGGCACCGGGCTGGCCGAGCTCAGCGGCGGCCAACAGCAACGGGCCTTCATCGCCCGCGCCCTGGTCAACGGGCCCGACCTCTTGGTGCTGGACGAGCCGGTGGCAGGCGTCGACGCCGAGTCGCAGGAGAAGTTCCGGGCGTCGCTGGTGCACATGGTGCGCGAGCACGGCGCCGCCGTGCTGCTCGTCTCCCACGAGCTGGGCGCGGTGGCCGACGACCTCGACCGGCTGCTCGTCCTGCGCCGGGGCAAGATCGTCTTCGACGGCGCCCCGGCCGACCTCACCGCCAGCGGGGTCAGCCTGGGCATCCACCGCGAGGACCTCCCCGTGTGGCTGGAGGGCCTCGGGTGATGCCGATGTCGGTGCTGTCCGCCCTGCCCCTGCCCTGGCCGTTCGACCGCGAGTACATGCAGCTGGCGGCGGCCGCCGGGCTGGTCGTCGGCGTCTCGGCGCCGCTCATCGGCACGTTCCTCGTGCAGAAGCGGCTCTCGCTCATGGGCGACGGCATCGGCCACGTCGCCTTCGCCGGCGTCGCCGCCGGGCTGCTCACCGGCCTCAGCCCCATCTGGACGGCGCTGCTCGCCGCCGTCGCCGGCGCCCTCGCCATCGAGTGGCTGCGCCTGCGGCGACGGGCGTCGGGGGACCTGGCCCTCGCCGTGTTCTTCTACTCGGGGATCGCCGGCGGCGTGGTCCTCACCGGCCTCGCCGGCTCGCTCGACGCCGGCGTGCTCTCCTACCTGTTCGGGTCGATCCTCACCGTGAGCCCCGCCGACACGGTGACCATCGTCGTCCTGGGCGCGGTCATCGTCGCCGCCGTCGCCCTCTTCTGGCGGGCGCTCTTCTCGGTGATCCTCGACGAGGACGCCGCCCGGGTGGGAGGCCTGCCGGTGGACGGACTGAGCCTGGGCCTGGCCGCGCTGGCGGCGGTCACCGTCGTCGCCGCCATGCGGGTGGTGGGGGTGCTGCTGGTGGCCGCCCTCATGGTGCTCCCGGTCGGCACCGCCCAGCGCCTGGCCGGGTCGTTCGGGGCGACGCTGCGGTGGGCGGCGGCGCTCGGGGCCGCCGCCGTCCTCGTCGGCCTGGTCCTCGCCCGGGCCGCCGGGCTGGCACCGGGGGCCACGATCGTGCTGGTGGCGGCGGCGGCCTACCTGGTCACCGCGACGGTCCACACCGTCCGACGCCCGGCGCCGCCCGACCCCACCGAGCACGCCGTCCGCCCCTGAGGCCGGAGGCGCACGGACCGAGCTCTCGAGGACCGCCCCTACAATCGGGCCACCGGCGCCACCGGTACCCACGTGAACCCCCCCACCCCCGCCGTCGCCGTCGCCGACCTGGTCAAGCGCTATCCCAAGTCGCCGGTCAACGCCGTCGACGGCATCTCCTTCGAAGTCGCCACCGGCGAGGTCTTCGGGCTTCTGGGCCCCAACGGGGCGGGCAAGACGACGACCGTTGGCATTCTCACGACCCGCGCCCGCCCGACCTCGGGGACCGCCCGCATCGGCGGGATCGACGTGGTCCGCGACCCCGTCAGCGCCCGCCGGCAGCTGGCGGTCGTGCCGCAGCGGAACAACCTCGACCGCTCGCTCTCGATCCGGGACAACCTGGTCTTCCACGCCGCCTACCACCGCGTCCCGGCCCGGGAGCGCAAGGCGCGCGCCGACGAGCTCCTCGAGCAGTTCGGCCTGCTGGAGCGGGCCGACACCAAGCCCGACTTCTTCTCCGGTGGCCAGGTGCAACGGGTGATGATCGCCCGCGCCCTCATGCACGCGCCCAAGGTCCTGTTCCTCGACGAGCCCACCACCGGGCTCGACCCGGCGGCTCGCCTGTTCGTGTGGGACCGCCTGCGCGAGCTCGAGCGCCAGGGCGTCACCCTCTTGCTCACCACCCACGACATGGACGAGGCCGCCGCCCTGGCCACCCGGGTGGGGATCATGGACAAGGGGAGGCTGCTGGCGCTCGACACGCCCCTCGCCCTCATGCGCTCGCTGCCCGGGCGCACCACCCTCGAGCTCGGCACCGACGCCGGCGACGACGGCGGCGATGGCGTCCTCTCCGCCCTGGCCGAGCTGCCCGGGGTCGAGCGGGTCGAGCAGGTGCACTCACCGGGCAACGGCTCGTCGGCGGAGCTCCGCGTCCGGCTCTACGTCACCGGGGAGGCGCCGCCGCTGGTGGCGCCGGCGGCGACGCTCCTCGGGCGGGTCGGCCGCACCCTCACCGACGTCAAGCTGGGGACACCGACGCTCGAGGACGTGTTCATCCACCTGACCGGACGGGCGCTGCGGTGACCGACCCCGTCCCCGCCACCGCCCCCGCGGCGCCGCCGGAGAGCCCCTGGCCCTCGTTCCTCGCCGTGCTGCGGCGCGACGTCTACGTCACCTACGGCGAGCTGCCCATCTTCCTGTCCCAGGTGATCCTCCAGCCGTTCTTCCTGCTGTTCGTCTTCGGCAAGGTGCTGGGCATGCTCGGCTACACGAGCGGCGACTACGACGACCTGCTCTTCCCCGGCTTGCTCGCCCTCACCGCCGTCATCACCGGCATGCAGACGCTTGCCTTCCCGCTGGTGGCGGAGTTCGGCTGGACCAAGGAGATCGAGGACCGGCTGCTGGCTCCGATGCCGACGGGGTTGGTGGCGGCGGAGAAGATCGTGTTCGCCGCCGGCCGTGCCCTGGTGGCGACGCTCATCATGATCCCAATCGGCGTCCTCGTCCTCGGTGCCATCCCCTGGGAGTGGGAAAACCTGCCGCTCTTCGTCACCGTCGTCCTGCTGGGCTGCTGCCTGGGCGCCAGCCTGGGACTGGTGTTGGGCACGCTCGTCCCGCCCAACCGGATCAACATCCTCTTCTCGCTCGTGTTCACGCCCTTGCTGTTCACCGGGGCGAGCCAGTACCCGTGGCCGTCGCTCGCCCGCATCCGGTGGTTCCAGGTGGTCACCGCCGTGAACCCCATGACCTACGTGAGCGAGGGCCTGCGGGCGGCGCTCGTCCCCCGGGTCCCCCACATCCGCCCGTGGGTCTCCCTCGTGGTGCTGGTGTCGGCGATCGCCGTCCTCCTCGCCGTCGGCGTCAGGGGCTTCTACCGCCGGGCCATCGACTGAAAGACATCCCGACGAGCCTGGTCGCAATCGAGACCACCCCTACGAAGGAGCTTCCCGCCATGACCGTCACGAACGGGTTCATGCTTCGTCCACGAGGCGGAGAGCGGCAAGCTCCGTGAGGTGACGAGCGGCTAGCGGATAGCGGCCGCGCTCACTCGATCTCGGGGCGGGCCCGCTGACGCTTGACCTCGCTCCGGCGG
>DATACM010000033.1:0-5909 GCA_036259055.1 Acidimicrobiales bacterium
AACAGGTAGCGGGCGTCGTGGGGCCCGGGCCCGGCCTCGGGGTGGTACTGGACGCTGAAGGCGGGGACGTCGTGGCAGCGCAGGCCCTCGATGACGCCGTCGTTGAGGTTCACGTGGGTGACGTCGGCGTTCGCCACGGTCCCCTCGGTGACGGCGTAGTTGTGGTTCTGGCTGGTGATCTCGATCGCCCCCGTCGCCACCCGCCGCACCGGGTGGTTGCCGCCGTGGTGGCCGAACGCCAGCTTGTGGGTCTTGCCCCCCAGGGCGGTGGCGAGCAGCTGGTGGCCCAGGCAGATGCCGAAGACCGGGGCCCGGCCGAGAAGGTCGGCGATGGCCTGGCTGGCATAGCCCACGGCGGCGGGGTCACCCGGGCCGTTGGAGAGGAAGACGCCGTCGGGCTTCCGGGCCAGCACCTCGTCGGCCGGTGTCGCGGCGGGGACCACCTCGACGGTGGCGATCTCGCCCAGGAGCCGCAGGATGCTGGTCTTGATGCCGAAGTCGTAGGCGACGACGCGCGCCGGCCCGTGCCCCGCCCACCACGGCTCGGGAGCGGTGACGGTGGCCACCAGGTCGATGCCCTCGGTGCCCGGCTCGTCCTGGGCGGCCAGTTTCAGGGTGGCCTCGTCGGCCGTCCCGAAGGCGCAGGGCATGGCTCCCGCCTCCCGGATGTGGCGGGTGAGCCGGCGGGTGTCGACGCCGGTCATGGCGGCGACGCCGTGGCGCACGAGCCACGTCTCCAGGTCGCCGCTGGCCCGCCAGCTCGACGGCCGCCGGGCCAGGTCGCGCACGACGACGCCCCGGCAGTGGGGCCGCCCGCTCTCGGCGTCGTCGGGGGCGACGCCGTAGTTCCCGATGTGGGGATAGGTGAACGCGATCACCTGCCCGGCGTAGGACGGGTCGGTGAGCACCTCCTGGTAGCCGCTGAGCACGGTGTTGAAGACGACCTCCCCGGTGGCGACGCCGCCCGGCGGCTCCGCCCCGGCGGCCTCCCCTTCGAAGATGGTCCCGTCGGCGAGAACGAGGTGTGCCTCGCGACGCGGGCTCATCTCTGCGCCACCCCGTCGACCACCACCGGCTCGCCGGCGAGGACGGTGTGGCGAACCTGGCCGGTGAGCTTGCGGCCGGCATAGGGCGTGTTGCGGCTGCGGCTGGCCAACCGCTCGGGCTCGACCACCCAGGTGGCGGCGGGGTCGATCACGCACAGGTTGGCGGGCCGCCCCTCGGCCACCGGCCCCCCGTGAGCGCCTTCCAGGCCGGCGATGCGGGCCGGGCGCCACGACAGCAGGGCGAGCACGTCGCGCACGGGCAGGTCCAGCTCGTCGAGGGCCAGGGCCAGCGCCGTCTGCAGCCCGAGCATGCCGGGAGGGGCCTGGTCGAAGGGCAGCTCCTTGTCCTCGGGAGGGTGGGGGGCGTGGTCGGTGGCCACCGCGTCAAGGGTGCCGTCGGCCAGGCCCACCTTCACGGCGTCGACGTCGGCCTGCGGCCGCAGCGGCGGGCTCACCTTGAACACCGGGTCGTAGGAAGCCACCGCCGCGTCGGTGAGCGCGAAGTGGTGCGGGGCGGCCTCGGCGGTGACGGGGAGCCTTTCGGCCCGGGCGGCCCGCACGAGGGCGACCGACCCGGCGGTGGAGAGGTGCTGGAAATGCACCCGGGCACCCAGGCGGGCGGTGAGGCGGGCGAGAGCGATGTCCCGGCTCACCATGAGCTCTTCGGCCTCCGCCGGGACGCCTGGGATGCCCAGGCGGCTCGACCACTCGCCCTCGTGCATGTGCCCCCCGGCGGCCAGGTCGAGGTCCTCGCAGTGCTGGGCGAGGGTCACCCCGAGGGCGGAGGCGTACTCGAGGGCCCGGCGCATGAGCCGGGCGTCCTGCACCCCCGATCCGTCGTCGGTGAACAGGCGCACCCCGAGGTCGGCCATCTCCGCCAGAGGCGCCAGCGTCTCGCCCCGGCGGCCCTTGGTGATGGCACCGGCGACGCGGACGTCGCAGGGCGCGGTGGCCCCCAGGTCGAGCACCTCCCGGACGGCCCCGGCGCAGTCGAGCGGAGGGTCGGTGTTGGGCATGGCCACGACGGCGGTGAAGCCGCCCAGGGCGGCGGCCCGCGCCCCCGTCTCGACCGTCTCGGCCTCCTCGTGGCCCGGCTGGCGGAGGTGGGTGTGGAGGTCGACCAGGCCGGGAGCGACGACGCACCCGCCCGCGTCGAGCACCTGGGCACCGGCCGGGGGGGACACGTCGACCCCCACCGCCGCCACCCGCCCGTCGACCACCAACACGTCGGCCAGGCGAGAGCCGGTGGTGTCGACGACCTGGCCGCCGCGGACGACGACGCCGCGCTCAGCCACGGGGGGTGGCCCCGAGGAGCAGGAAGAGCACGGCCATGCGGACGGCCACGCCGTTGGCCACCTGGCGGGTGATGAGGGAACAGGGCAGGTCGGCCACGTCGGCGGCGATCTCCACGCCCCGGTTCAGGGGCCCCGGGTGCATGACCAGGGCGTCGTCGGGGAGCACGTCGGCGCGAGATCGGGTGAGGCCGTAGCGGGCGGTGTACTCCCGCAGGGACGGCAGGAGCGCTTCCGTCTGGCGCTCGGACTGCATGCGCAGCAGGTAGACGACGTCGCACTTGGGGAGGACGGCGTCGAGGTCGTGGCTCAGCGCGACCGGCCAGCCGTCGAGGCTCGGGGGGAGGAGGGTGGGAGGGGCGACCAGGGTGACCTCGGCCCCGAGCATGGTGAAGGCCCAGACGTTGGAGCGGGCCACCCGCGAGTGCTTGACGTCGCCCACCACGGCGATGCGCAGCCCGTCGAGCGAACCGGTGCGGCTGCGGATCGTGTAGCAGTCGAGCAGGGCCTGGGTGGGGTGCTCGTGCCAGCCGTCGCCCGCGTTGACGACCGAGGCGTCCACCCACGAGGCGACCTGCCAGGGCACGCCGGCCGACGAGTGGCGGACGACGAGGGCGTCCACCCCCATGGCGTCGATGGTCTGCACGGTGTCGCGGATGGACTCGCCCTTCTTCACCGAGGAGCCGGCCACCGAGAAGTTCATGGTGTCGGCGGACAGGCGCTTGGCCGCCGCCTCGAACGAGAGCCGGGTGCGGGTGGAGTCCTCGTAGAACAGGGAGACGATCGTGCGCCCCCGCAGCGTGGGGACCTTGGGGATGGCCCGGCCGCTGACCTCGACGAACGAGTCGGTGAGAGCCATGACCTCCTCGACGCCGGCGAGCCCGAGGTCGGCCACCGAGAGGAGATGGCGGCTCATGGTGTGCCTGTCCTCGCCGGCGGGACCATCACCCCCAGGTCGACGCCGTCGTCGCGCACGTCGACCATCTCGTCCCGCCCGGTGGGCAGGTTCTTGCCCACGTAGTCGGGGCGGATCGGCAGCTCGCGGTGGCCACGGTCGACCATGACCGCCAGCTGCACCGCCCGCGGGCGGCCGTAGTCGTTGAGGGCGTCGAGGGCGGCCCGCACCGTGCGGCCGGTGAAGAGCACGTCGTCGACCAGGACGACGACCTTGCCGGTGAGGTCGAAGGGGATGTCGGTGACGGCCTCGGGCATCACCGGGCGCAGCCCGATGTCGTCGCGGTAGAGGGCGACGTCGAGCGTGCCCACCGGGACCTCGACGCCCTCCACCCGGGCGAGGGCCTCGGCCAGGCGCACCGCCAGCTTCACGCCGCCGGTCTGCAGGCCCACCACAACCACGCCGTCCAGCCCGTGGTTGCGCTCCACCACCTCGTGGGCGATGCGGGTGAGGGCACGCCGCATGTCGTCGGCGGTCATGACCTGCGAGCGGGCGAGAAAAACGCCCCCGGGCGGGGGCGCTGCCGCTCGCTCTCGTTCGGCCAACCCTGGCTCCTCGGTCCGTGCCGGCCTCACAGGACCGGCCTTAACGGCACCCGAATACTACCCCCCGGGGCGGACCTCGTCGGCGATGCGGGCGAGCACGCCGTTCACGAACCGGCCGGAGTCCTCGGTGGAGTAACGGGTGGCCAGCTCGACCGCCTCGGAGAGGACGACGCCGGTGGGGACGTCGGGCCGGTGCAGCAGCTCGAAGACCGCGATGCGCAGCAGGGCCCGGTCGATGGCCGGCATGCGCTCGACCGCCCAGTCGCGGGCGAAGCGGCGCAGCCAGCGGTCGACCTCCTCGCCGTGCTCGGCGACGCCCGTCACCAGCTCGACGGCGAACCGGTCGGGCTCCATCGGGAGCGCGGCCAGCACCTCGGCCGGTGTCGTCTCCTTGGCCTCGGCCTCGTACAGGAGCGTCAGCGCCCGCTCACGGGCCTGGCGCCTCGGCCCCGCCGACTTCGCCGTGGACCGGGCGGCGGGGCCCGTGGGGGTGGTCATCCCCCCACGCGGGTGAGGTACTCGCCGCTGCGGGTATCGACCTTGATCCGGTCGCCGGTGTTCACGAAGAGGGGCACCGACACCACCAGGCCCGTCTCCAGGGTGGCCGGCTTGCGGGCGCCCGACACCCGGTCGCCCTGCACCCCCGGCTCGGTGGCGGTGACCGCCAGCTCCACCGCGGCGGGGAGGTCGACGCCGACGACCTCGTCCTTGTACATCTGCAGGATGGCGGAGTCTCCCTCCTTGAGGTAGTTGGCGACGTTGCCGAGCCGGGCGGTGTCGACGTGGAGCTGGTCGTAGGTGGTGTTGTCCATGAAGACGTGGTGGCCGCCCTCGCGGTAGAGGAACTGCATCTCCCGCTTGTCGATGATCGCCTGCTCCAGCTTCTCGTCCGCCCGGTAGGTGCGGTCGAGCACGGCACCGGTGCGCACGTTCTTGAGCTTCGTGCGCACGAAGGCGCCGCCCTTGCCCGGCTTCACGTGCTGGAACTCGACCACCGAGAACAGCCCGTCGGGAAGGTCGAGGGTCATGCCGTTCTTGAGGTCGTTGGTGGAGACGTTCACGACAGGATGAGGTCCTTCGGCGCGTTGGTGAGGGTGCGGCACCCGTCGGGCGTGACGACCACGGTGTCCTCGATGCGCACGCCGCCGTGCTCGGGCAGGTACACGCCGGGCTCGACGGTCACGACGTAGCCGGGCTCCAGGGTATCGGTCGAGGTCGACGCCACCCGGGGCGCCTCGTGGATCTCGAGCCCCACGCCGTGGCCGGTGCTGTGGAGGAAGGCGTCGGCCCACCCGGCGTCGCCGATCACCGACCGGCACGCCTCGTCGACCGCCTGGGCCTTGACGCCGCCGGCCACCGCCGCCACACCCGCCCGCTGGCTCTCTGCCACCACCTCGGCCATGCGCCGGGCCGTTTCGGACGCCGGCTCGCCGACGCACAGGGTTCGGGTCATGTCCGAGCAGTAGCCGTCCACCTGGGCGCCGAAGTCGACGACGACCAGCTCGCCCGGCTCGACCCGCCGGTCGGTGGGGGAATGGTGGGGCTTGGCCCCGTTGGGACCCGACGCCACGATCGTCTCGAAGGACGGGCCGTCGGAGCCCTTCCGCATGGCGAAGTCGAGGGCGACGGCGAAGTCGGCCTCGGTGACGCCGTCTACGAGCATCGACCGGCAGGCGGCGAGGGCGGCGTCGGCGACGGCGGCGGCGGCGGCCATCCGGTCGACCTCCCCGCCGTCCTTCACCCGCCGCAGGTCCTCGACCAGGTTCTCGGTGGGGACGAGCTCGAGGTCGGGGAACCATTCCCGGGCGTAGCGGCGGTGCTGGCCCCAGCTGACCGCCTCCGCCTCCAGGCCCAACCGGGTGATGCCCTCCACTCGCTCGACGACGATCGACCGCTGGTCGGGGGTCGTGCGCCCGACGTGGATGGCCGCCTCGACGCCGGCAGCGCCCAGCTCCTCCGCCGCCCGGTCGCCGTAGCGCCCGTCGGTCACGAAGTGGATCTCGTCGGGGAGGACGAGCAGCAGCGCGGCGCTGCCGGTGAACCCGGTGAGGTAGCGGATGTTGACCATCCG
>DATACM010000034.1:0-14338 GCA_036259055.1 Acidimicrobiales bacterium
CGCCATGGTGGTCAAGCGGCGCGTCGCCAAGCGCCGCAAGCGGTTCGAGACGCAGCTTCCCGGCGCCCTGTCCCTCATCGCCTCGTCGCTCTCGGCCGGGCACACGTTCCTGCGCGCCATCCAGATGATGGTCGACGAGTCCGAACCGCCCCTGTCCGAGGAGTTCGCGCTGGTCGTGGCCGAGACGAGGCTGGGCCATCCCGTGATCGAGGCGGTGCAGAGCATGGCCGACCGGCTGAAGATCCGCGACCTCGACTGGGTCGTGCAGGCGATCCGGATCCAGCAGACGGTGGGCGGGAAGCTGGCCGACCTGCTCCACACCCTTGCCGACTTCATCCGCGCCCGGGACGAGGTGCGCAGAGAGGTCTTGGTGCTCACCGCCGAGGGCCGCATGTCCGCCTACGTCCTGGGAGCCATGGCGCCGTTCCTGTTCGTCGCCATCCAGGTCCTCAACCCCGGCTACATGGAGCCCATGTTCCAGGGCTGGGGCCTGGTCACCCTGGGCGCAGCCGGAGCCATGGTGCTCACGGGCACGGTCGTGATCCTGCGCATGGTCAAGATCAAGGTGTGAGCTGATGGACCCTTCCCTGCTCCTCATGCTCGGCACGTCGGTGACGGGCGCCGCCCTCCTCGTCGCCGCCCGCGCCGCGCCCCGCCGGCCGGTGGTCGACATCGGGGAGCTGTTGAGCGACGTCCAACCCGAGGCGCCGGTGAGCGAGTTCCAACAGAAGCTCACCGAGCCTCTCCACGTGCGTCTCGGCCGGACGGTGGCGACCCGCGTGGCGGCCCGGGTGGGCCGGCTCACCCCGACGAACTACCTCGACGGCGTGCACCAGAAGCTGCTGCTGGCGGGCCGGGCCAACCGCACCCGGGCCGAGACGGTGGTGGCGCTCCAGCTGGTGGCCGCGGTCTGCCTGGGCGCCGGGGCGGTCGGCTTCGTCGCGCTGGCCCGGCCGTCGCCGATGATGACGCTGGCCGCGCTCGTCCTTCTCCCGCTGGGCGGGCTGCTGTACCCGATCGCCAAGATCAACCGGGAAACCGAGCAGCGCAAGCAGGCCATCCTCGACGACCTCCCCGACACCCTCGACCTCCTGGCCATCTCGGTCGAGGCGGGGATGGGCTTCGAGGGGGCGCTCTCGGTCGTGTGCCAGTACTTCAAGTCGCCGTTGGCCGACGAGTTCTCCCTGACCCTCCGCGAGATGGAGCTGGGCCTCCCCCGCCACGAGGCCTTCCACAACCTGAAGGACCGGACGCAGGTCCCCGACCTGTCGAGCTTCGTCCTCGCCCTGGTACAAGCGGACGCGCTCGGCATCCCGATCGGGAGGGTCCTCAAGACCCAGAGCACGGAGATGCGCTCGAAGCGGCGGATGTGGGCGAGGGAGAAGGCGGGCAAGCTCCCGGTGAAGATCATGTTCCCCCTCGTGCTCTTCATCTTCCCGCCCGTCATGATCATCGTGCTGGGGCCGGCAGTCGGCTCCCTGAGCGGGATCTAGGCCGGATGAAGCTCTCGGAGAAGCTCGCCGTCCTCGAGCAGCGCAAGCGGACGTCCGAGCGCCCGTCCTCTCCGGCGCCGGGAGGAGCACGCCAGAAGCCCCAGCAGGCTCCGGCGGCGCGCGCCAAGCCGGGGGCGGCATCGCCGTGGGACGACACCAAGCGCAAGGTCAGGGACCTGGTCCTGGCCGAGCTGGCCCCCAAGCTGGCGGCGGGCGAACCGGACGCCATCAACGACGAGGTCAAGAGCGCCATCGACCGCATCCTCGAGCGCGAGGACGTCAAGGTCTCCCCCCGCGAGCGGCAGAAGTTCGTCCAGGAGATGATCCAGGACACGCTCGGCTACGGCCCTCTGGAGCCCATGCTCGCCGACGAGTCGATCAGCGAGATCATGTGCAACGCCTTCGACGACATCTGGGTCGAGCGGAAGGGGCGGCTGGAGCGGGTCGACGTGACGTTCACCGACGTCGCCCACTACCACCAGGTGATCGAGAAGATCGTGTCGGGCGTCGGGCGTCGCATCGACGAGTCGGCGCCGATGGTCGACGCCCGCCTCCCCGACGGCTCACGGGTCAACGCCGTCATCCCCCCCCTCGCCTTCCACGGCGCCGCCCTGACCATCCGCAAGTTCGCCGCCGACCCGCTGAAGGTCGAAGACCTGGTGCGGTTCGGGGCCTTCTCCCCCGAGCTGGCCACGGTGATGGAAGCGTGCGTGGCGGGCAAGCTCAACATCCTCGTGTCCGGCGGGACGGGCACGGGGAAGACGACCAACCTCAACGTCCTCTCGTCGTTCATCCCGGAGGGCGAGAGGATCCTCACCATCGAGGACGCCGCCGAGCTCCAGCTCCAGCAGCCGCACGTCGTCGCCCTCGAGGCCCGACCCCCCAACGCCGAGGGTGCCGGCGAGGTCAAGATCCGCGATCTCGTGCGCAACGCCCTCCGGATGCGCCCCGACCGGATCATCGTCGGCGAGGTGCGGGGGGCCGAGGCCCTCGACATGCTCCAGGCCATGAACACCGGCCACGAGGGCTCGATGACCACGGTGCACTCGAACAGCCCCCGTGACGCGATCAGCCGGCTCGAGACCATGGTGCTGATGGCGGGCTACGACCTGCCGGTGAGGGCGATCCGCGAGCAGATCGTCTCGGCGCTGCACGTCATCATGCATCTCGACCGTCTCCCCAGCGGGCGGCGGGTGGTGACGTCGGTCACCGAGGTGCAGGGCATGGAGGGCGACACGATCCTGTTGCAGGAGCTCTTCCGCTTCCAGCCCGACCAGTCGCCCGGCGCCGGCCCCGGTGCGGGGACGCTGGTGCCGACGGGCCTCCGCCCCAAGTTCCTCGACAAGCTGGCCGAGACGGGCGTCTCGCTGCCCATGACCGCGCTGCAGGCCCCGGGGCGGGGCGCCGCCGTTCCCGAATCGCCGTCCCGCCGCATGCGCCTCGCCTCGGGGCCGCGCTCGCGTTGACGGGAGGGGGCGAGCCCCCCTCCCGGCCTTCACCGCCGAACAGAGGTAGGTTGGGGTCACGCGTCGGCAGGGGGAGGTGGCTGTGGACTCGGCGCAGCGGGAGTACCTCACGCCCCGGGAGGCGGCCGAGATGCTGGGGGTGTCCCCCAAGACGGTCGTCCGGTGGGCGGCAGAAGGGCGAATCCCTTCCCTGGTGACCCTCGGTGGCCACCGGCGCTTCAAGCGGCAGGAGATCGAGGACCTCCTCGAACAGATGAGCGAGGGCTGATCCGCCGTTCCGCCACCACGTCGAGGGTACCCGTGTGGGGGTGCTGTGGGGGTAATTTAGGCAGTTAGTCCAGTTTGGGCAGTCTGTCCAAAGGGAACGGGATCACCGTGCTCACCCAACCGGTCGCACTCCCGTTGCCCGAGGCGGTCGCCGAGCTCCGCCCGAGCCGCAGGGATGTCGGGGCCGCCATCTGCCGGCGCCGCTGCCTCGTCGCCGCCGTTCTCGCCGACGTCCTGGCCATCGCCCTCGGCTCGGTCGTCGCCGCGACCGGCACCGTCCTGGCGGGCACGAGCGCCCCGCACCTGCCGTCGGCGCTGGCCTTCGGCGGCCTCACTCTTCTCCGGCTCTGCGGCCGGGGGCATTACCGCTTCCGGCTCCGCTCCTCGTTCCTCGACGACCTCGCCCAGGTGCTGGGGGCGACGACCACCGCCGCGGCCATGGTCGTCACCGTCCGGGTCTTCCTGCACCCGGCGGCCGAGATCGGACCTCAGACGATCCGGTCATGGGCCTTCGTCTCCGTGTACTTGGCGGTCGCCCGGTTCGGGCTGTCGCTCAGCCGTGGGGGTCCCGTCCAGCCGGGGCTACGGACGCTGATCGTCGGCTGCGACCAGGTCGGTCAGGTCCTCGCCCGACGCCTGCGCGAGCGCCCCGAGACGGGGCTGCAGCCGGTGGGCTTCCTCGACACGTCCCCACCGACCGACGACGGGGGCGGGGCGGGCATCCCCTTCCTCGGCTCGCCCCACGACCTCGAACGCCACGTACACGAGCACAAGATCAGCCACGTGGTCCTGGGGTTCTGCAACTCGCCTCCGGCGGAGATGCTCATGCTCGCCCAGCGGTGCCGCGCCCTGGGTCTGGGGGTGTCGGTCGTGCCCCGCCTCTACGAGCAGGTGACGAGCCGCACCGAGGTCGACCATCTCGGCGGCCTCCCGCTGCTGCAGGTGCACCAGAGCGACCCGAGGGGCTGGCAGTTCACGGTGAAGTACCTCCTCGACCGGGTGCTGGCGGCAGTTGCCCTGGTGATCCTGGCGCCCCTGCTCCTCGTCGTGGCCGCCGCCGTCAAGCTCAGCTCCCCCGGCCCGGTCCTGTACCGCCAGCGCCGGGTCGGGCTCGACGGCCGGGAGTTCGAGATCCTCAAGTTCCGGACGATGACCGCCGGCGACGGCACCAAAGCCGAGCCAGGTGAAGCGGCGGCCGCGGCCATGCTGGAGCAGCGGTCGCAGGACGAGGTCGACCGGCGCACCCCCCTCGGGCGGTGGCTCCGGCGGTCGTCCCTCGACGAGCTCCCCCAGCTGCTCAACGTGGTGCGTGGCGACATGTCCTTCATCGGGCCGCGGCCCGAGCGTCCTTCGCTGGCGGCCGCCTTCGAGCACCACGTCTACCGGTACGGAGACCGTCACCGGGTGAAGTCGGGGATCACCGGGTGGGCCCAGGTGCACGGGCTGCGAGGGAAGTCGAGCCTGAGCGACCGCATCGAGTGGGACAACTACTACATCGAGAACTGGACGCCGTGGCTGGACGTGAAGATCGCCCTGCTGACCATCCCCGCGCTCGTCTCCGGCCGCAACGCCGAGTAGCTCCCACCGCGACACTCGGGCGGCGGGCGCTCCGGGCGGCGCTGCTCAGCGCGGTCGCATGGTTCGTCGCAGGGGCCGGCCAGGTGGGCTGGGCGCTACTCGACGCGCGGGCCGGCAACGGCGCGGTCGCCGACGCCCGACCGCTCCTCGCCGGGCGAGGCCTGAACCTGCCGGACGCGGCCGAGCGCCTCGACCAGGCTCGTCGGTCCTTCGCCAGCGCCCGGCGACGATCCGCCGGCGTGCTGGCCGCTCCCGTCCGGGCCCTGCCGGTCGTCGGGCGCCAAGTGCGGTCGTTCGCCGCGCTGGCGGGGGCGGCGCAGCAGCTGTCGGCGATCGGGACCACGACGGCAGAAGCGGCCGGCGACCTCCTGCCCACCCGGCCGCCGGCCCCCGAGCGACGCGCCGCCCAGCTGCGGGAGCTGGCCCTCCTGGCCTCGCGAACAGAGGACGCGCTGCGCCGGGTGGAGATACCGCGCCCGGGCCGGCTGCTCGCTCCGCTGGCCCAGCGGTCGGCCGCCCTCGATCGTCAGGTCGCTCAGGCTCGAGCGGCCCTCGGTCGGGCGGAGACGGTGGCGGAGACGGTGGCCGGCTTCCTCACCGGGCCCCGGCGCTACCTGCTCCTGGCGGCCAACAACGCCGAGATGCGGGCGGGGTCGGGGATGTTCCTGAGCGCCGGGACGGTGATCACGGCCGACGGCACGCTGACCCTCTCCGCCATGGTGCCCACCGGAGAGCTGCTCCTCGGCGACGACGGGGTCGCCCTCGAGAAGGACGTGGCCGAGCACTGGAGCTGGATGCGGCCCGGCCGGGAGTGGCGAAACCTGGCGACGACGCCGCGGTTCGACACGGTGGCGCCGATGGCCGCCGAGATGTGGGCCCGACGCACGGGCGAGCGGGTGGACGGGGTGTTGGCGCTCGACGTCGCCGCCCTGCGCGCCGTCCTGGCCGCGACCGGCCCGGTGACGGTGGGCGATCAGGTCGTGACCGCGGAGACGGTCGTCCACCACCTCCTCGAGGGTCAGTACGCCGGGCTGGACTTCAGCCCCGACCAGCAGGCGGCCAGGCGGGAGCAGCTCGGCCAGATCTCCGGCGCCGCGCTGCGGGCGGTCCAGGACGGCTCCTACGACGTCGCCCGCCTGGCCGCCGAGCTGGCCTCCGCGGGCCGCGGTCGCCACGTTCTCGCCTGGTCGGCCGATCCGCAGGAGCAGGCGGGCTGGGAAGCGGCCGGCATCAGCGGGGCGATGGAGCCGAACTCCCTGGCCGTGAGCGTCCTGAACCGCGGCGGCAACAAGCTCGACCGCCACCTGTCGGTCGAGGGCCAGCTGGCCTTCCTGGTCACCCCCGACGCCACCGAGGTCGTCCTCCGGACGAGGCTTCACAACCAGGCACCCGACGGGCTGAGCGTCTACGCCGCCGGCCCCCACCCCGACAGCGGCGCCCGTGCCGGCGACTACCTCGGGATCCTCGTCGTGAACGTCCCCGGCGAGGCCACCGACGTCGTCGTCGACGGCGCCCGGCTCCTCGCCTCCGGTGCCGACGGCCCGACGAGGATGGTGGCGACGAGGGTGCTGCTGCCCCGCGGCGAGGCGCAGACCTTCACCGTCCGGTTCCGGCTGCCGTCGACCCAAGGCTCGGTGCTGGTGGCGCCGTCGGCCCGGGTGCCCGGCATCGTGTGGCGGGACGGGACGACCGAGTGGCGGGACGACGCCGCCCGGCTGGTGACGTGGCGCCCGGGCGCGGAGGCCGCACGCTGAGCCCGCCTCGCCTCGCGCCGTGGGCAGGGGCCTGGCTCGACCTGATCGACGGGCTCGAAGGGGCCCGGGTCCTGCTCGTCGACCACTCGCCCGGCCGGACCGGCCCGCTCCTCGCCGACACCGCGTCGCTCCTCGGGGTCGCCGAGGCGGATGCGGCGGGGGTGGCCGTGCGCCGCTCGCTGCTCACCGGTCGACGAGCGGAGATCCGCCTCGCCACAGAGGAAGTCCTCTCCGACCGCGGCTTCGAGTGGGACGTCGTCATCCTCGACGGCACCATCGCCTACCGGGGTGCTCACCGCGACCCTCGCATCCGGCTGCGGCGGCTCGTCGGGGCGCTGGCTCCCGGCGGCCGCCTGGTGGTCGTCGCCGACAACCCCTTGAGCCCCCTCAGGGTTCGGGACCGTCTGCGCCGGCGGCCGGTCGGGCCGACGGCGACGGCATCGCTGCCCCGCCTGTGCCGCCTGCTCGAGGGGGCGGGGCTGGCGACCGAGCAACGGTTCGGCCTCCTGCCGTCCTCGGTGACGTCGGTGACGTGCTTCGATCTGGCCGCCCCCACGGCGGCGGCGGCCGTCCTGCAGGCGGCCTCCGTGCGGGTCGGGGGTGGGCGAGGCCCCGCCCTGCGCGCCCTCCGGCAGCTGGCCGAGCGTCGCGCCGCCGCCGGGCTCGTCCCCGGGTGGATGGTCGTCGCCTCGTCGGCGCGGCGGCGCCGGGAGCCGGAGCTCAGCCCGCCGACCGCCCGGCTCGGCTACGCCGACAGTCGCGAGGCCAAGGTCCTTCGCGGCGAGCCCCCGCAGGAGCTGGAGAAGCGGTACCGGTCGCCGGCGGAGGCGGAGGCCGAGGCCATGAGCCTCCAGGCCCTGGAGAGGGCCGGGGTGGCGTTGGCGCCTCGTCTCCTCCGGCGGCCGGCGGCCGACCGGACGTGCCAGAGCTGGCTCCCGGGCCGACCCCTGTGCCCGTCCCGGCTCGGCCCCGGCGAGCTCAGGACGTGGGTCGCCCGCTCGGCGCGCGTCCTGGGCCGGCTGCACCAGGCGACCGCGGGGCCCGACGGCCGCGTGCTCGTGCACGGCGACTACTGGCTCGGCAACCTGCTCGTCGACGGCGATGCCGTCGTCGGCGTCGTCGACTGGTCGGCCGCCCACCGGGGGGCCCCGGACGAGGATCTCGGCTTCCTCGTGGATGCCCTGGTGGGCGCCGGGACCGTCGCCTCGTCCAGTGCCTCGGAGCTGGCTCGGCTCGCCCGGTGGGAGCACGCCGCCGGCCTACGAGACGGCGAACGAGCCCCGAACGGTCGCCCCCGATGAGGGCGCCGGCCCTGCGGCCGCCGGGCCGGCGGCCGTCCCTCGACGAGGCCGAGGGGCGCGGGCGGGGTGCGCCGGTGTCGGCGGCCTCCGAACCGGGACGAGCCCTGGTGGCGAACACCGCGGCGATGGTGGGCGCCCGCTACGTCGTCGCCGCCCTCGGTTGGGCGGGCACCGTCCTCATCGTCCGGCACCTGTCGGTGGAGCAGTGGGGAGCCTTCTCCTTCGTCTTCTCGTTGCTGGGCCTTCTCGCCGTCTTCACCGAGCTCGGTCTGGGCCGACTGGCGATCAAGGGGCTGCTGGACGGCGAGCACGACCCCGCCACCTTCGCCGGGACGCTCGTGGTGCTCCGGGGGCTCCTCGGCCTGCTCGCCTACCTGGTGGCCCTGGCGTTCGTCGTCGTCGCCGACTACCCGGGCGAGGTCGTGCGGGCGACCGCGGTGGCCGGGCTCGTCGTGGTGCTGGCTACGCCGTCACACGCGGTCGAGGGCGTCTTCCAAGCCAACCTGCAGATGGGAACCGTGGCGGTGGGCAACATCTTGGGCCAGCTGGCCCAGATCGCCCTCGTCGTCGCCCTCGTCAGCATGGGCGGCTCGGTCGTGCTCCTCACGGTGCCCGCCGTCGTCTGCGAGGTCGTCATCCTCGTGTGGAAGGTGAGACGGGTGCGACGGCTCCACCCCATCCGGCTCAACGTCGACCTGGCCACCTGGTGGGCCCTCCTCAAGGAGGCTGCGCCCCTGGCGGCCGGGGTCGTGCTGGCGACCCTGTACTTCCGGGTGGACGCCATCATGCTCTCGAAGCTCGACGACTTCACCGCCGTCGGCATCTACGGCGTCGCCTACAAGTTCGTGGAGCTGTTCCACTACCTGCCCACGGCCATGATGGTGCCGCTGCTCGCCCTGCTGGTGAGGGCGTGGCCCGACGACCTGGAGACGTTCGGGGACACGTTCCGGAGGGCACTGACCCTCCTCGTGGTCGTGGGGACGCTCGTCGCCGTCGAGTTCGCGGTGTTCGCCCGACCGGCGATCAGCCTGCTCTACGGCAGCCACTACGCGGTGGGCGCCCAGGCCGCCCGTTGGGTCGTGGCCGCCGAGTGCCTCAGCGCGTTGGGGCGCCTGGCCTTCACCGTGCTCGTGGCGACGGGGCGCTACCGGCTCTACCCGCTGGCCGCCCTGGCCGGCCTGGCGACGAACGTGGCCCTCAACCTCTGGCTCATCCCCGCCCGTTCCTTCGTGGGGGCGGCGCTGGCGACGGTCCTCACCGAGGTCCTCGTCGTCGCCATCGTGCTGGCTCCTGTCGCCAGGATGAAGGCGCTCCGCCCGCTGCCCCTCGGCATGGTGGCGGTGGCTCTGGGGGCGGGAGCGCTGTGCGCGGCGGTGGCGGTGCTCGCCGGGGGCTGGCTGCCGTGGCCGCTGGCGGCGGCCCTGTCTGCCGTGCTCTACCTCGCCGTCGTGCACCTCATGCATCTGTCCCGGGGAGGAGGCCTGCACCGGCTCGTCTCGGCTCCGGCCACGAGCTGAAGGGCACGGGACCGCCCCGGCCGTCGGTGAGCGCGGCGCGGTAGGCGTCGAGCACCTGGGCGGCGGCGGCGTCGGCCGAGAAGTCGCGGGCGCGACGCCGACCCGCCTCCCCCAGGCGGGCCCGCAGGGCGGGATCGCCGGCGAGGCGAACAAGGGCGGCCGCCAGCGCCTCGACGTCGCCTGGCGGGGTGAGCAGCCCGTCCACCCCGTCGGCGACGATGAGCGACGGCCCGCCGGCGTCGGCCGCGACCACCGGGAGCCCGGCGGCCATGGCCTCGGTGACCACCTGCCCGAACGGCTCGGGCAGCACCGAGGAGTGCACGACGACGTCCAAGGTCGACAGCTCGGCGGGGATGTCCTCGCGGAAGCCGCGGAACTCGACGCGGTCAGCGATCCCCAGCCGCCCGACGAGCTGGTGGAGCTCCCGCTCGTACTCGTGCTCGCCGAACAGCGGGGCACCGACCACGACGGCCTCTGCGCCGCCCGCGGGGAAGGCCCGGGCGAAGGCGGTGAGGAACACGTCCTGTCCCTTCCACCGCGTGATGCGACCGACCATCCCGACCCGGAGCGACGGGCGGGCCACCGGTTCCGGCGGCCGCACCTCGAAGCAGCGCGGGTCGACCGGGTCGGGCACCGCGAAGAGGGGGCTCGGACAGGCGCCGAGGGTGGGCAGCGTCGTGGCGTTGCCGATGACGGCGGCGGGGACCCGCCGGGCCAGGGCCCGGACGAGGGCCACGGCCGGGGACGGCAGGTAGTCGGGGGTGATGCGGTCCCGGATGTGCCAGACGACGGGAGCTCGGGCCGCCCGGGCGGCCAGCCCGCCGTAGATCGCCGCCTTGAGCGAGTTCGTGTGCACGAGGGCCGGCTCGAGGCGCCGGAGCAGGCGGGTCAGGCGGGCGACGTAGGAGGCGGCGCCGGCCACGCTGGCGGCGCCCAGGCGCCCCGGGCGGACGTCCTCGCACCGCACCCCGCGGGCCGCCTCGGCCATGGGCAGGACGTCGGTGGGCACGCCGGCGGCCTCCAGCCTCGACACCAGGGGTCCGTCCTCGGCGAGCACGGCCCGGGCATCGACCCACCGGAGGAGCGAGGGCAGCAGCCGCAGCATCGCCAGCTGCGCCCCCGACAGCTGGGCGGACTGGTCCAGGTACACGACTCGGGGGCGCACGTCGGTCATGCCGACGCCGAAGCCGCCCGACCCGGTGTCGTGTGCACGACGGCCAGGAAGAGCCAGAAGTAGACGTCCATCGGGAAGATGTCGAGGTAGGTGGCCACCAACGAGGCGGCCGCCGCCGCCAGCACCATGGCCGCGGTCGAGAGGGCGAACAGCGAGCCACCGGTCGGCGACGCCCGCGCCCGGGCGTGGGCGGAGCCGAACGCGGCGACGAAGAGCAGGACGAGGAACCAGAGGCCCAGGACGCCCAGCTCGTACACCGCCTTGTAGTACTGGTTGTCGGGGTGGAAGATCTCGCCCGTCCCTCTGGCCTCGGTGACCTTCTCCGAGGCCGAGCTGCTGGCGCCGACCCCGACGCCCAGGGGGTGGGCGGTGATGCGTGACAGCTTCTCCTGCCACGCTTCGACCCGCTGGAAGCCGCTCTTGGGCGCCAGGGCGGCCGAGGAGACCTCGGTCGGGAGGAACAGCAGGCCCACGGCCGCGAGGGGGATGCCGAGCAGCAGGACCCGGTAACGGGTGAACCCCAGGTAGGCCAGCCCCACGGCCAGGCCGACCCACGCCCCCCGGACGAAGCTGAAGGCCAGTCCCATCGCCAGCACGGGCACGGCCAGGGCGAACGCCCGGCTGCGGAGGCGTCGCGGCTCTCCCAGGGCGTGGGCCGCTCCGACGAGGAGGACCAGCATCAGGAAGTAGCCCAGCCCGAACGGCTGGGTGAAGGTGGAGAACGAGCGCAGGAACCCGCCCGCGAACCGGATCACCGTGTTGTACTCGTAGCCCAGGGCGTTGAGCCGCCGGTGCCCCATGGCCTGCTGGGCGACGGCGTACACGGCGGTGATCACGCCCACCACGAGGAGGGCGGTGACGAGGCGGTCCCGTTCTCGGCCGTCGAGGGGGCAGCGCCACAGGGCCACCGCGACCAGCACGAAGAAGAAGGCGACCTTCAGCCCCCACACGGCCTGGAGCCCACCCACGGTGAGGGCCGACAGCAACGCCAGAGCCAGCAGCCCGACCACCGCCGGTGCCCACGGCGGGCGGGGCGACGGCGCCGCCCGCGCCTCGGGCGGCGCCACGGCGGTGGCGACCAAGGTGGCGAGGAGGAGCGCCTCCTTCCATCCCGCCGCCAGAGGGGGGAGCGACGGGAGCAGCAGCAGCAGGCCGTCGAACGGCACGAGGACGGCCAGGAGCATGATCCCTCGTTGCGGGCGCCTGGTGAGGGCGAAGGCCAGCGGCCCGAGCAGCGCCAGCCCGACGGCGATGAGGAGCCACCCGCGATGGGCCAGGAGCAGGAGGGCCAGGTTCAGCGCCAGCAGCCCGCACGCGAACGCCCAGGTGCCGCCGGCGGAACCGAGCTTTTCCCTCTGAACGATCGAATGGGACAATCCGCTCAACCCGGGTATAGTACCCAGACAAATGGACCTCATGGACCACTTCCGGGTCGTCTATCGGCGCCGCTGGCCCGTGCTGCTGGCGTCGCTCCTCGTGGCCTCCCTGGCCTACGCCTGGAGCGTCACCCGCCCGCCCGTCTACCGGGCGAAGGCCCTGATCAGCGTGACCTCGGGGCGGGCGGTGTCGGGCGAGAGCGTGACCGAGGAGGACACCTTGTTCCTGACCCGGAACTACGCCGAGCTGGCCCGCACCCGCCCGGTCGTCGCCGACGCCGCCGCCCGCTCGGGTCTGGGGCTGTCGCCCGCCGATGCCCGCCGCCGGCTCTCGGCCGAGGCGGCGAGCGACGTCGGGTTCCTCACCATCACCGCCGACGGGCCCTCGCCCGCCAGCGCCACCGCCCTGGCCAAGGGGGGGGTGGACGCGCTGCTGGCGGCGGTGACCGCACAGCAGTCCGAGGGCCTGCGCGAGGCGCTGGCGCCGGTGGAAGGCGAGATCCAGCGCCTGGAAGGGCAGCTGAACGACCTCCGGCGCGCCGGGGTGGGTCGGGTCCCTCTCGACAACCGCTACGAGGCCCTCGTGCAGAAGGCCACCGAGCGGCTCCTCGCGCCCACCGACCGGCTGGCGGTGGTGGCCGCCGCCCGGGCCGAGAGCGAACCGGTGTCCCCGACCCCCGCCCGCGACGCGGTGCTCGTCCTCCTGGCCGCGCTGGTCGTCAACGCCGAGTTGGCCGTCGTCGTCGAGGCCCTGCGGGACCGCTTCTCCACCCAGGACCAGGACGACGCCGTCACCGAGGTGACGGGGCTCCCGGTGCTGGCCCGGGTGCCGGAGACGGGCGGCGAGCAGACGGTCGAGGCCATCCGGACGCTGCGGACGAACCTCATGTTCATGGAGACCTCGGAGCGGCTGCGGACGGTCGCCGTCGTCAGCGCCGACCCGAACGCGGGCAAGACGTTCACCGCCGTCCATCTGGCCGAGTCGGTGGCGAGCCTGGGCGTGCGCGTCGTGCTGGTCGACGGCGACCTCCGGCGCCCGTCGATCCACCGCGAGCTCGGTCTCAGCTCGACGCCGGGTCTGGGGGACCTGCTCCGCGGCGCCAGCCTCGAGCGGGTGCTCAAGCGGGCGCCTGACCATGACCACCTCGACGTCATGACCGCCGGGTCGTCGATAACCGATCCGGCCGGCGCCCTCGGCGGCCGCCAGTTCCGCGCCGTGCTCGAACAGCTCGACCAGGCGGGGATGGTGGTCGTCGACACGCCCGCCTGCGGGCTGTTCGCCGACGGCCTGGCGATCGCCTCCCAGTGCGACGCGGCGATCGTCATGGTGGACGCCGGCGGGACGCGACGGCGCTCCGTGCGCCGGCTCGTGCACCAGCTGAACCAGGTCGGCTCGAACCCCATCGGCGTCGTCGTCAACCGGGTGCAGCCCGAGGCGAGGAGCCGCTACTCGTACTACCGGTACCGTTCGGCGGAGGTCGCCCACCAGTGAGCGAGCTGCGGGTGGCGATCGTCCACGAGCGCTTCACCGCCCTCGCCGGGTCCGAGCGGGTGGTCGAGCAGCTCCACGCCATCTGGCCGTCGGCGCCGGTCTACGCGCCGGTGATCGACCCGACCGCGGTCCCGGCGAACATGGCGAGCACGACCATGCGAGCCAGCGTCCTGCAGCGGCTGTACCGAGGCGGACCGAGCTACGCCCATCTCCTGCCGCTGCTGCCGCTTTCGATGGCCCGGATGGACACGGGCGACGTCGACGTCGTCGTCGCCAGCCATCACGCCTTCGCCAACCGGGTGAGGTGCCGCCCCGGGGTGCCACTCGTCTCCTACACCCATACCCCCGCCCGATGGATCTGGGACTCCGCCTTCTTGGCCAACGAAGTGGGCGGGCGGCTGGGACGGGAGCTGCTCACCGCCTACGCCCGGTCGCAGCGGAGGGCGGACGTCGCCGCCGCCCGGCGCGCCCGCCTGATCGTCGCCAACTCGCGGCACGTGGCCGCACGCGTCCGCCGCTACTGGGGGTGCGACGCCCAGGTCGTGCACCCTCCGGTCGACGTCGACTACTTCCACCCCGAGCCGGGGGTGTCCCGGGGCGACTTCTTCCTCTTCGTGGGCCGCCTCGTCCCCTACAAGCGCCCCGAGCTGGCGGTGGCCGCCGCCGTTCGGGCGGGCGTGCGGTTGGTCGTCGTCGGGGACGGCCGCATGCGACCGGCGGTGGAGGCGGTCTCGGGCCCCGGCGTCGAGCTGCTGGGCCACGTCGACGACGCCACCCTGCGGGACCTCTACCGCTCCTGCCGCGCCCTGGTCTTCCCCGGGGAGGAGGACTTCGGCATCGTCCCGGTCGAAGCCCAGGCGTGCGGCACGCCGGTGCTCGCCCTGGGGGTGGGGGGCGTGCTCGACTCGGTCGTCGAGGGA
>DATACM010000035.1:0-9973 GCA_036259055.1 Acidimicrobiales bacterium
CCTAGGGCCCCTGAGCGGGCGTCAGTCGACGCCCAGGGCGGCCCTGATCGCCGCCCGCCCCTCGGCCACGCCGGTGCGGGCCAGCTCGGGCAACGGCCGGCCCAACCCGGCCACCAGCACGTCGGCGACGTAGTAGCCCACCCGCCACTTGGTCTCCACGAAGCCGCCCCCGAAGAAGGCCTCGACCGTCTCGAGTGAGTCGATGCCGGCGGCGAAGGTGGACAGCAGCTCCTCGCGGTGCTCCTCGCACCACGGCACCCAGTCGTCCACGTTGCCGTGCCCGTACCAGAAGTACTCCTCCGGCGGACGGTCGGGGACCACCGCCCGGGACGCCGCCACCGCCACCCCTTCGGCGAACGCGAGGGCAGCGGCGTCATCGTCGGGGAAGGCCTCGCCGGTGGCCAGCTCGCACCAGGCGTGGGTGGCCTCGTGGGCGGCCAGCACCTTGGCCCCCTCGGGCGACTGGAACCACTCGAGGCAGTGGAACACCACCACGTCGTCGCCCAGGTGGCCGACGGCGGCGTTGGTGGAGAAGCTGCCCACCATGAGCACATGGAGGGGTGACGGCTCGGGCGGGAGCTCGAGGACCCGTGCCAGCGCGGGGTCGACCTCCTCCAGGTTGGCCCGCATGACGGGCGCCGCCTTCTGCACCCGGGCCCGCACGGTGGCCAGCTCCTTGGAGAGGGCGGTACGGCCCTCGGGCGACTCGTGCTCGGCGTTGAAGGCCTCGAACACCTCGGGATGGCTGCCCTCGTACCTCTCCTTCCAGAGCGTCTCCCGTTTGATGGGCATCTCCAGGTTGGCCTTGCGGGCGAACGCCTCGAAGTCGGGCGTGGTGTCGAGGATGCGCGTCACCACCCGAGTCTCGGGCGTGCCAACGACGATGGCAAGCGGACGGGCGCCCGACGGGCTTGCCCGCCGGAACGAGAAATGAGCGCGCCGGAGGCGCGCCGAGCCGTGGGGGTACTCGGGGGGCAGAGCCCCCGAGGTCGGGCTACCGCAGCCGGAGCTTGGCCGAGCAGCCCGGCCAGGGCCGCCAGCCGGCGAGCGACCACAGCCGCCGGGCGGCCTCGTCCTGCACGGCGGGCGGCGCCCGGTGGGGCAGGCCTCCGTAGCCCAGTGACCGCCACGTCGCCAGGGAGAACTGGTACGCCCCGTAGTAGCCGTTGCCGGTGGCGGTCTGGTAGTTGCCGCCCGACTCGCACTGGCGAAGGGCGGCGAGGGCTTGGGGCGAGGCCGGTGCGGCGGCGCTCACCCGCCGCACGGGCCGCACCGAGTGGGCGTCGGCGGACGTACCGCCGGAGGAGAGTTCGGCGACCGCCAGGCCGGCGGCCATGGTCATCCCGGCGGCGACTGCCACCGGTCGACGAAGTGTGCGCATCTTGCGCCTCCTTGATGGAGCCCGCCGAAGCGGGGCGTCAGGTGTGGCTTGGGGTGCGGGCACTCGTCATGGATCAGGCAGCTCGCGAGCCGAAAGTGCGCCGGGCTCTGGGACACGCGGTCCGTACGAGGATGATGACGGCAACCCGGATGGGAAGTGAGTGGTCAAGCCTTGGTGCGTGCGTGAACGTTCGTCTTGGGCGAAGGGCGGACCCCCGAGGGTGGCGGCGCCGGCGCAGAGGGGCTCGGCGGCGATCGACGCGGCGCCGACCATAGCAACGCCGTCGGCAGGGGTCACGCATCCCCGCCCACGCGACGGAGCGCGCCGCCGGCTTCGAGAGGGCTCGGAGCGCGTCCAGGTGTGTCACCCGACCGCATGGTGCGGGAACCGGGGGGCGGCGACAATGGCCCCGTGCTCCTGGTGACGCGCCTGGCGCTCGCCGCCCTCCTCGTCGCGGCCGGCGTGGCCAAGCTCGCCGACCAGGCGGGCTCCCGCCGGGCGGCGGAGGACTTCGGCGTTCCCGGGGGGCTGGCCGCGCCCGTCGCATTGGGTCTGCCGGTGGCCGAGCTCGCCGCCGCCGGGCTGCTGCTCGTCTCGCCTACGGCGCGGTGGGGCGGGCTCCTGGCCCTGCTGCTGCTGGCGTTCTTCGCCGCCGCCATCGGCGTGACGCTGTCCAAGGGGCGCACGCCCGACTGCCACTGCTTCGGCCAGCTCCACTCGGCGCCGGTGGGATGGTGGACGCTAGCGCGCAACGTCGTCCTGGCGGCGGCGGCCGCCTGGGTCGTCGTCGCCGGCTGACACACAACGCGGAGGCGCGCCGTTTCGAAACCCGCTGAAACGGCTATCCACAGCTTATCCCGTCTTGACGCCTTTCGTTGAGTTTCATAGCCTGCGCGACAGGCGCGGGGCAACGGGCGAAAGGGCGGAGGGGGCGATGGGCGGTCGGACGGACGGGCGTGTGGGCGCCCTTGTCGCGCCCGAGCCGGTTGTTCGAACCAACGGCCAGCCACCGGGCGGGGGGCCCCGGTCGCTGCGCCGGCGGCGGGGCCTGCCTGGTGGGCGAGCGGTCGTCGGCGGCCTGCTGGTGGCCGCCTCCGCGGTCGGGCTGTTCGCCGCCTACGCCCAGGCCTCGGCCCGGCACCGGACCTCCTATGTCGTCGCCCGCCACGCGTTGGCGCCGGGCGCTCGCCTGGGCCCGTCCGACTTGTCGCTGTCGGCCATGGACCTCCCGGCCGAGCTGCGGGCCCGAGCGTTCCGTCAGATCGACGAGGTGGCCGGCACGACACTCGTGGCGCCGCTGGCGGCGGGCGAGCTGGTGCAGGCCAGCGCCTTGGTGGCGACCCGGCCAGGCGGAGCGTCCCGGGTGCTTTCCTTCCCGATCGAACGCTCCCGCGTCGGGCCTCTGAAGCCGGGTGAGCGGGTCGACGTGCTCGCCACCTTCGGCACCGGAGCGGATGCGTTCACGACGGTGGTCCTTAGCCAAGCCCTGATCGTCGAGGTCGACCGGTCGAACTCCGCCCTGGGCGACACCGGGTCGGTCGTGATCACCGTAGGTGTCGACGACCCTGCCCACGAGGTGGCCCTGGCCCACGCCGTCCAGCTGGCCAAGCTCACGGTCGTGGCGGCCACCGGCGCACCGGCCTTGACCGGACCACCTCCCACCTATCGCACCGGACCCACCGCCGCACCCGGTGGCCGCTGATGGCGGGCGAGCGCTTCGTCGTCCTCGGCCTCGCGCAGGCGCGGTCGGCGTGGTTCCGGGACCTCGGCCAGTGGTCGACGTCGGGGGCCCTTCCCACCGAGTTCGTGAAGTGCCTGTCGGCCGAGGAGGTGCGGGCCCGACTGGCTTCCGGGCGCCCGTACTCGGCGCTGGTCGTCGACGCCGGGCTCCCCGCGGTCGACCGCGACCTACTGGCCACCGCCCGGGCCGCCGGCTGCGCCGCCCTCGTCGTCGACGACGGCCGAACGGTCCGCGACTGGGCGGCCCTGGGGGCGGCCGCCGTCCTGGACGCGGCATTCGACCGCGACGATCTGCTCGCCGGCCTCACCGCCCACGCCCGCCCGATCGCTCGGAGCGAGGCTCGCAGCGGGGCATTGGCCGGCGCTCCGCCACCGGCTCCGGCGGCGTGGCGCTGCCCGGTGGCCGCGCTGACCGGACCGGGCGGTACCGGGGTGTCCAGCGCGGCCATCGCCCTGGCCCAGGCGCTGGGCGACGACGTGCGCCATGGCGGGCTGGTGTGCCTGGCCGACCTCCGCCTTCACGCCGAGCAGGCGATGCTCCACGACGCCCGGGACGTCCTGCCCAGCATCCAGGAGCTGGTGGAGGCTCACCGGTCGGGCCAGCCCTCGGCCGACGAGGTGCGAGCGCAGGCCTTCGCGGTGGAGGAGCGGGGCTACCACCTCGTGCTCGGTCTGCGGCAGGCCCGCTTCTGGCCGGCGTTGCGGCGCCGGGCGTTCGACGCCACGTTCGACTCGTTGCGACGGGCCTACCGGGTCCTCGTGTGTGACGCCGACCCCGAGCTCGAGGGCGAGCGGGAAGGCGGCTCGATCGACGTCGAGGAGCGCAACATCATGGCCCGCACCGCCATCGCCGAGGCCGACGTCGTCTTCGCGGTCGGTCTTCCCTCCATGAAGGGGGTGCACGCCCTCGTCCGGGTGGTCGTCGATCTCCTCGCCTTCGGTGTCCGCCCCGACCGGGTCGTGCCGGTGGTGAACCGGGCACCCCGGTCACCACGGGCTCGGGCCACGGTGGCGGCGACGCTCGCCGAGCTGGCCGAGCCGGCGGTGGCTCGGGTCACCGAAGCCGCCGGCTTCGTCGGCCTCCCGAGTCCCGTCTTCCTGCCCGAGCGCAAGGTCGACGAGGCGCTGCGCGACGGCACTCGCCTGCCGCCCGGGTTGGGCGCGCCGCTGGCCGGCGCGTTCGCCGCCGTGCTCGGCCAGGCGGCGCCCGGGCGAACCCGGGAGGCCGGTCCAGAGCGGGTGCGACCCGGCTCGTTGGGACGATGGACCGAGCCCGAGGTGGCCAGCGGATGAGCCCTCGGGAGCTGTCGCCCCTGCAGGAGATCGAGCGCCGGGTCCAGCGCCGGGCCAAGGACATCTCCCTCGACATGGCCGGCGCCGACGGCGCCGAGAAGCTGCGTGCCCTCATCGACGACGAGGTCGAGGCGTGGTCGGCCGACCACAAGCGGGGGCTGCGGGCGTTTGACCTGGCCGACCCCGAGGGAGTTGCCGAGCGGGCTTATCGCAACCTGGTCGGCTACGGCCCGCTGGAGCCCCTCCTGGCCGATGACGACGTGTGGGAGATCATGGTCAACGCCCCCCACACCATCTTCGTGAAGCGTCACCAGGGGCGGAGCGGCTACCACGACGAGGTCTTCAACGACGACGAGCACGTCGTCCGCACCCTCACCAAGATCCTCGACGACGCCAGCGGGTCGCATCGCAAGCTCGATCCCGCCGAGGGCCTGCAAGACGCACAGCTGGAGACGGGTGCCCGCCTCCACATCGTCCACGGCGACGTCGGCCGCGACGGCCACCTGATCGTCAACATCCGGAAGTTCACCGGCGTCGCCTACCGGTCGCTGGCCGAGCTGGTCGAGCTGGAGACGCTCGACGTGCGGGTGGCCGACTTCCTCCGGGCGTGCGTGCGGGCCCGCCTGTCCATGGTCTTCTCCGGGGCGCCCGGTTCGGGGAAGACCACGATGCTGTCGTGCTGCGCGGCGGAGCTCGACCCGAGCCTGCGGGTCGTCGTCGCCGAGGAGGTCTTCGAGGCCGACGTCCCCTTGCCCAACGTGGCGTCCATGCAGACCCGTCCCGCCCGGCAGGACCGCAAGGAGGTCGACCTCCGGCGGCTGGTGGCGGGCTTCCTGCGCATGGCCCCCGACATCGCCGTGGTGGGCGAGGTGCGCGACCGGGAGGCGCTGCCCTTGCTGCTGACGCTCTCCTCGGGGGTCAAGGGCCTCACGACCATCCACGCCGGGTCGGCGCGCCAGGCGCTCACACGGCTCCGGTTCATATGCCAGCTGGCCGACACCTCGAACGAGCTCCCCCTCTCGGCGCTCAGCGCGCTGGTCAGCGAGGCCATCGACATCGTCGTGCACTGCACCAGGATCGGCGGTCGGGTCCGGGTGAGCGAGGTGATGGCGGTCGAGGAGCTGCAGACCGGACGCGACGGCACCCAGTTCACCGTGACCGAGCTCTTCAGCCGTCCTCGTTACGACGAGCCCCTCGTCTGGACGGGCAACCTCCCGGTGCGGGCGGGTCGCTTCCTCGAGGAGGCGGGGTACGACGTCCGGGCGCTGCTCGACCCGCTGTCCGACGGTGGCGCGCCGCCGCGCGCCAACGGCACCCGGCGGGCGCCGCCGCGCCGCCGTGTCAGCACCCCCGAGGGAGCGGCGCCGGAATGACAGCGCTGCTCGTGTCGCTCTGTGGCGCATACGGCGTGTTCCTGCTGTACACGGCCGCGGTCTTCGGCTGGCGTGGGCTGTCGCCGGGGCCGGGCGTGGCCGGCGTCGGGCGTCCCCGCCGCCGGGCCGAGCAGTGGCTCACCCAGGCCGGACTGGAAGACGTCCGCCTGGCCGACTTCGCCGCCGTGATGGCGGTGCTGTTCGTCGCCGCCGCCGCAGTGGCGTTCGCCCTCTTCGCCAGCGCCTTGCCCGCCCTGGTCACCGGCGGGTTCGCCGCCACCTACCCGCTGGCGTCGTACCGGGCCCGGCGCCAGCGCGCCCGGCGCCGGGCCGGTGAGGCGTGGCCGAGGATGATCGAGGAGATCGCCCTGCTGACGGGGTCGCTCGGGCGGTCGGTCCCCCAGGCGCTGTTCGAGGTCGGAGCCGGCGCGCCCGAGGAGTTGCGGCCGGCGTTCGCCGCCGCCCACCGGGAGTGGCTCGTGTCGACCGACTTCGCTCGCACCGTCGGGGTGCTCAAGGCCCGGTTGGCCGACGCCACCGCCGACGCCGCCTGCGAGACGCTCCTCGTCGCCCACGAGGTGGGCGGTACCGACCTCGACCGTCGCCTGGCCGCCCTGGTGGACGATCGCGTCGCCCACCTGCAGGGCCGCAAGGACGCCGAGGCCAAGCAGGCAGGGGTGCGGTTCGCCCGCCGCTTCGTGCTGTTCGTCCCCTTCGGGATGGCGCTCGCCGGCCTGTCCATCGGCAACGGGCGGGAGGCGTACGCCACGCCTGGCGGCCAGATCGGTGTCCTCCTCGCCCTGGCCATGGTCATCGCCTGCTGGCTGTGGTCCGGCCGCATCATGCGGCTCCCCGAGGAAGAGCGGGTCTTCGTCGAATGAGGCTGGCTCTGCTCTCCGCGCTGGTGATGGCGGCCGGCGTGACGCTGGTGCTGTCGGAGCTGCGGTGGTTCTCCCGCCCCGCCCTGGTTGACCGGCTGCGCCCCTACGGCCCCGGTGGGATGAGCAGCCGCAGCCGTAGCCGGCTGCCCTCGGTGGAGTCGTTCGGCGACGTGATCGGACCTCTTTGCCGGCTCTCCGGCGAGCGCCTGGCGCGGGCCCTCGGGGTCAGCGAGGACCTGGCCACCCGGCTCGAACGGATTCACTCACCCCTCGACGTCACCGCCTTCCGGGTGCGACAGCTCGGTTGGAGCGGGGCGGGGTTCGCCCTGGGCTGCCTGCTCTCGCTGGCCCTGCGGCCTCCCGTGGTCCTGGCCCTGTTGTTCATCTTCTCGGGGCCCGCGCTTGCCTTCCTCATCCTGGAGAACCAGGTCGCCAAGGCGTCCGAGGCGTGGAAGCGCCGCCTCTTCCTCGAGCTGCCCGTGCTCTCCGAGCAGCTCGCCATGCTGCTGTCCGCCGGGTTCTCCCTCGGCGCCGCCCTGAACCGGTTGGCGGCGAGGGGCCGGGGCAACGCCGCCCGCGACCTGGCCCGCGTGTGCGGGCGCATCCGCCAGGGCCTCTCGGAGATCGAGGCCCTGCGCGAGTGGGCGGCGCTCGCCGACGTGGAGGCGCTCGACCGGCTCCTCCCCGTCCTCGCCCTCAACCGGGAGGCGAGCGACCTCGGCCGTCTGATCTCCGAAGAGGCGAGGGCCATCCGCCGCGACGTCCAGCGAGAGCTGGTCGAGACGGCGGAGCGCCGAGGGCAGCAGGTCTGGGTGCCCGTCACCGTGGCCGCCCTGGTCCCCGGCGTCATGTTCCTCGCCATCCCGTTCATCCATGCACTGCAGCTGTTCTCCGGTTCGTGAAACAAGAGAGAAGGGAGCTCGACAACGTGAACGACAGCCTCTTGCGGGCCTATGTGTGGCTTCGGTCCCGGACCACCGGGCTGGTCAAGGACGAAACGGGCGAAGGCGTGATCTCCGCCGCCATCGCCGTGCTGATCATGGCTGCCCTGGGTGCCCTCATGTGGGTCGGCTTCCAGCAGATCTGGGGCAATGCGTCGACCCAGACGAACAACCAGATCACCAAGATCGGCCAGTAGGCCCATACGCGACGAGCGCGGCGGCGGCCCGCTGTCGGCGTGGTTCGGCTTCGTCGTCTTCCTGGGCCTGATGCTCTTCGCCGTCCAGGTCCTCTACAACCTCTACGCCGCCTCCGTCGTGACGTCCGTCGCCTTCGACGCCGCCCGCCGGGTGGCGGCGGCCGACGGCGGCGCCGGACCGGTGGGGCTGGCCGAGGCCGAGGCCGAGGCGCGCCAGGCGCTGGGCCGCTACGGGGAACGGGTGAGCTTCGAGTGGGCGGTCGACGGCGACGTCGTGGCCCTGCGGGTGCGGGCCGAGAACCCGAGCTTCCTCTTGCCGGCCCAGGCCGGACCGGTCGCCTTCGGCGACATCGACCGCACCGTACGGGTCCGGGTGGAGCGCTTCCGATGAGGGCCGGGCGACGGCGTCGGCCTCCTCGGTGGCGGCGGGACGAGGCCGGGCAGGTGGCCGGCATCGAGGCGGTTCCCTTCGGCCTGCTGGTCTTCGTCGTGGGGGCGCTCCTGGTGAGCAACGCCTGGGCGGTCGTCGACGCCAAGATGACGGTGGCGGCCGCCGCCCGCGAGGCCACGCGGGCCTACGTCGAGGCCCCCGCCGGCAGCGACGCGCTGGCGGCGGCCCGGGCCGCGGCCGAGGAGGCGGTGCGAGGAGGAGGGCGTGACCCCGCCCGGCTGCGCCTCACGCCCGAGTCGGCGGAGCTGGCCCGATGCCACCGGGTCACCTTCGTGGCGTCGTACCCCGTGCCGGCCGTCAGCGTGCCGTGGGTCGGTGGCCACGGCGAGGGCTTCACCGCCACCGCCCGCCACTCCGAGATCGTCGACCCCTACCGGACCGGCCTGCCCCTGGGCCCCGGCTGTGCGTCCGTCGGCGCCTGACGCGGCGGAGGGCGGGAGCGTCCTCCTGCTGTTCCCTGCCGCCGTGCTGGTCGTCGTGGTGCTGGCCGCCATCGCCGTGGACGCCGCCATCGCCTTCCTCGGCCAGCGGGAGGTGGCCAACGCCGTCGTCTCCGCCGCCAACGACGCCGCCGGCGCAGGGATCGGCGAGCAGGCCTTCTACCGGGAGGCGACCGTCGACCTGGACCCCGCCGCCGCCGCCCGGGTGGCCGAGGAGCGGGTGCGGGCGGTGCTCGACGCCGGTCGTTTCCACGGGCTCGACGTCGACGTGGCCGTCGTCCCGGCGAGCGCCGGCTGCCCTCCCCGGGTCCGGGTCCGGGCCACGGCGAGGGTGGACGGGCTCTTCGCCAACGCCCTTCCCGGCGGCCCCCGCCAAACCCGGGTCTCGGCGGTGGCGACGGGCAGCCCCCGCCAGGACGCGGCGCCGGGCTGCTGACGGGTTGTCGGTCTAATGAAGTGACACGTAAGATCACGACGTGCTAGGAGATAGCGGGTATCACCCGGCACTCGTGAGCCGGGAGCGCGAGATCCTGCGGGCGGTTCGCCACCCAGGGGTGGTCGAGCTCCTCGCAGTGGAGGAGGGCCCCGACGGGCCCGTACTCGTCACCGCTCCCGCCGACGCACCGACGCTCGCCCGGCTGCCGGCTGTCACGCTCGAGGAGGTGGCCGGCCTCGTCGCCGCGGTGGCGTCGACGCTGGCCGATCTGCACGACCTCGGGTTCGTCCACGGCAGCCTCACGGCCGAGCACGTCCTGGTGGGAAAGGACGGCCGTCCGGTGCTGCGCGGCTTCGCCCACGGAGGGCGGATCGGTGAGGCTCCGGTGGTCGAGCCCATGCCGCCTCCCGACGGGATCGACCCGGCCCGGGCGCAGGGAGACCCCCTCGACCCGACGACCGACGTGTTCTCCTTGGGCGCCCTGTTGCGGAGCCTGGTGGAGACCGCCGGAGGAGCTGGCGGAGAGCGGGCCCGGCGCGGCACTGCTGACGCCCTCCGGTCGGTGGCCGACCGGGCCATGGCGTCCGACCCCCGGCTCCGCCTCAGCGCCCGGGCGCTGGCCGACGCCGTCCGCCACGCCGTACCCGGTGCCCGACTGCCCCGGCGGTCGACCCCCCAACCGCTCGCCGATGCCGGGCCGCAGCTCGCCCGGCCCCGACCACCGTTGCGCCGCCCGATCGCCTCCCCCGTCCCGGGGAGTCCACGCCGCCCCTTGGTGCTCGCCGGCGCCGCCGTCCTGGCCGTGACCGTCGTCGGGCTGGCGCTGCTGACGACGAGGGG
>DATACM010000036.1:0-8214 GCA_036259055.1 Acidimicrobiales bacterium
GTCGTCGACGTTGACCCGGCGCCGGGCGAGGACCACGGCACCGACCACGGCGATGACCAGCAGCACGGAGGTCACCTCGAAGGCCAGCACGTACTGACCGAAGATGGAGCGGGCCAGCTTGTCGACGTTGCCGCCGGGGCCACTGGCCGGGCCGCCCACCGACCGGGCGCCGGTGACCCATCCGCTGCGGGCCAGGACCACGGCGCCGATGACGGCGATGACGAGGAGGACGGAGGTGAGCTCGAAGGCGAGGATGTAGCGGGTGAAGAGCGAGCGGGCCAGCTTCTCGACGTTGGACCCCTCCCCGCTGGCGGCCCCCGCCACCGCGGGTGCGCCGGTGACCCACTGGCTGCGGGCGAGGAGCAGCACCTCGACCAGGCCGAGGGCGCCGGCCAGTGCGGCGGCCAGGCGCTGGCCCCGCAGCGGCTCGGTGCCCAGGTCCTCCGAGCGGTCGACGCCGAGGAGCATGATCACGAACAGGAACAGCACGACGATGGCGCCGGCGTAGACGATCACCTGCACGGCGGCGAGGAAGTGGGCGGCCTGGGCCACGAAGAGCACGGCGACGCCGAACAGGGTCATCACCAGCATGAGGGCGGCGTGAACCGGGTTCTTGGAGAGGATGACGCCGAGCGCCCCCGCCAGGGTGGCCAGCCCGGCGGCCACGAACACGGCCCAGTCCACTAGATGACCGCTGTTCTATCACGCTGCCCAGCGACTGAGCTTGCGAAGTCGCAGCTCAGCGCTTCGGGCCGCAGGGCCGACCGAGGTAGATCAGCAGTCATCTAGCGCTCCACGGTGACGTTGCGGTCGGGAGCGGGCGAGATCTCCAGGGCGTGCGGCTCTTCCTCCTCCATGCCGGGGACGTCGGACTGCCCCTTCTCGGGTGGGCGCACCCCGAACCCCAGCTCCGCCGACCACGCGACCCGGCCCTCGTAGGCGGCGACCCCAGAGGGCGACGTGGCCCGCACCCACGCCGAGGTGTGCTTCTCGTCGCCCGGCCGCCAGTCCTCCCAGGGCAGCTTCTTGGGCTGGCCGTCGTCGTCGACCAGCAGCTCTTCCCGGGTGTAGATGGCGTCGTCGCGGTTGGTGAACGAGAACTCGAACAGCTTCGACTCGGTGATGGCCTCGGTAGGGCAGGCCTCCACGCAGAGGTCGCAATGGATGCAGCGCAGGTAGTTGATCTCGTAGACGAACCCGTAGCGCTCTCCCGGGGACACGGGTGCGTCGGGGGGGTTGTCGGCCCCCCGGACGTAGATGCAGCGGGCCGGGCAGACGCCGGCGCAGAGCTCGCAGCCGATGCACTTCTCCATGCCGTCCTCGTAGCGGTTGAGGACGTGGCGACCGTGGAAGCGCACCGGCTTGGGGCGCTTGACGTCGGGGTAGCGGTTGGTCACCCGGGGCTGGAACATGTTCTTGAAGGTGACCCTGAACCCGTCGAGGTAGCCCATCAGCGTCGCCTCCCGTCGTCCTGCCCCCGTTGCCGCACTACGCCTTGGCCTCCGCCGCCGCCACGGCCTCGGCGGTCTCGCTCTCGCGCTGGCCGGTGCGCAGCGCGGCCGCCAGGCTCGCCCACGCCACCGCCCCGACGGCGAAGGCCCCGCCCAGCACCACGAACTGGTTCCAGTCCTCGTCCCGACCGATGCGCAGGGCGGCGATCAGGAGGAGCCAGAACAGCGAGAGCGGGATGAGCTTCTTCCACCCCAGGTCCATGAGCTGGTCGTAGCGCAACCGCGGGAGCGTGGCCCGGAACCACACGTAGACGAAGAGGAAGACGCCGAGCTTGAGCAGGAACCAGACCACCGGCCACAGGTCGGGCAGGAACCCGATGTCCGGCCCGTTGGGGCCGCCCAGGAACAGGGTGACGGCCACCGCCGAGATCGTGATCGTGTTCATGAACTCGGCGAGGAAGAACAGGGCGAAGCGGATGGCGGAGTACTCCGTGTGGAACCCGCCCACCAGCTCCTGCTCGGCCTCGACGAGGTCGAAAGGAGCACGGTTGATCTCAGCGGTGGCGGCGATCAGGAACACCACGAAGGGCACCCCGCCGAGGGCCCAGAGGTTCCAGCTCCAGCGGGCCTGGTTGGCGACGATGTCCTGGGTGGAGAGGGAGCCGGCGGCCAGCACCACCGCCGCCACCGAGAGGCTCATGGCCGCCTCGTAGGACACCATCTGGGCCGAGGCCCGCACCCCGCCCAGCAGCGGGTACTTCGACCCCGACGACCACCCGGCGAGCATGACGCCGTACACCGCGATCGACGACATGGCGAGGAGGAACAAGATGCCCATCGGCGGGTCGGCCAGCTGGAGGTACGTCTCGCGCCCGGCGATCGAGATGGTGCCTCCGACGGGGACGATGGCGAATGACGCGAAGGCGGGTACCGCTGCCAGGTAGGGGGCGAGGCGGAACACCCGCTTGTCGGCCTGCTCCGGCAGCAGGTCCTCCTTGAAGAAGAGCTTGATGCCGTCGGCGATCGTCTGGAGCATTCCCCACGGGCCGGCCCGGTCGGGGCCGATGCGGGCCTGCATGTCGGAGAGGACCTTGCGCTCGGCCCAGATCATCATCATCACCGACACGAGCAGGAAGGCGAACACGACGAAGACCTTGAGCAGCACGATGAGGACGACGGTGAGGTCGACGCCGTCGGCGAACAGCGGGTCGCCCGTCATCTGCCCCCGCCCCCGGACGTGGGCGTGCGGCTCACCGTCTCCACCCGGACGTCGGTGACCAGCTGGGTGGCGTCGATGAGGTCGGCGGCGCCCTCGCCCGGCTGGTTGAACTCCACCGACGCCGAGCCCCGGGGGACGCCGGGGTCGGCGGCCGCCTCGAGCACCAGGGCGGCGCGCGCCGACGCCACCCGGACGAGGTCGCCGGGGCGGATGCCCAGCCGGGAGAGGTCGTAGGGGTTGGCCCGGAAGCGGGTACCGGGGGCGAGGGGCGCGAGTGACGGCGAGCGCTGGACGAGCACGCCCCCGTCGTAGAGCGCCCGGGTGGTCACGAGACGGAGCGAGTAGGCGTCGAGCGGGCGGGGGACCGGTGCCGCCTCGGCGCCCGAGAACGCCAGGAGGGGCGGCGGGGCCTGCTCGGCGACGGCCGGCGCGGTCACCTCGGGCGAGGGGGTGTACTGGGCGCCCGGCTCGAGGGGGGCGTCGGCCCGGGCGGGCTCGGGACGGAACTGCAGCGTCTCCCCCTGCGTCCGCGCCGCCCGGACCTCGATGGTCTCGATGGGCCGGCCCAGGTCGGGGCTGGGCGCGCCCCGCTCGGCCAGGGGCACGACCATGCCGTCCCGGTTGACCGGCTGGGCCAGCAGCTCGGGGGTGAGGCCGAGATGGGACGGGACGAGGGCGGCGATCTCGGCGCTGATGCCGTCGAGGGTGTCGAAGCGGAGATCGGACCCCATGCGGAGGGCCAGCTCGGTCGCGATCATCCAGTCGGGCCGGGCCGTCCCCGGCGCGGTGACCTTCTGGGCCAACCGGCTCACCCGTCCCTCGATGTTGGTGGTGGTCCCGGGTCGCTCGGCCCAACCGGCGGCAGGCAGGACGACGTCGGCGTGCAGCGCCGAGTCGGTGAGGAACAGGTCGACGACCACGGTGAAACCCACCCCCGCCAGCGCCCGCCGGGCGAGCGTGCGGTCGGGGAAGTCGGAGACGGGATCGGCGCCGGCCAGGATCATGCCCTGGATGCGGTTGGCGGCGGCCGCGCTCATGATGCCGAGGGCGTCGAGGCCGCGGCGCTCGGGGACGGGGCCCCAGCCGGCCTGGTACCACGGGCGCCCGGCGTCGAGCGAGACCCGCCCGGGCAGGACGCCGGGCGCCAGCCCCATGTCGAGGGCGCCGAGCACGTTGCCCCGGCGAAGGGCGGGGACGAAGCGCACGTCGGGCAGGCCGGAAGCCAGTACCGCCGCCGCCTCGACCACCCCGGCGGGCGACTCGGCCAACGACGGGCGCCCGAGCACGACCACCACCGGCCCCTTGCCGACCAACACCGCCGCCTTGGCGATCTCCTCGGCGTCCACCCCGCCCGGCGCCGCTGAGGCGCCGGCCTGCCGCCCATCGCCGTCGCCGGCACCGTCGCCGGCGCGAACGACGGCGTCGACCAGGGCCCGCACGACCGCCGCCGCCTCGCCCGGCCGGTAGCGGAGCGAGTGGGTGGCGTAGCGGCTCAGCCCCGTCGCCCGGGGCACCACCTCGATGAGCGGGACGTTGCCCTCGAGGGCGGCCTCACGCAGCCGCAGGTAGAAGACGGGCACCTCCTCCTTGAGGTCGGGGGCGAGCAGGACCACCGCCGACGCCCGGCAGGCCTCGTCGATGGTCGCCCGGGGGAGCCCCAACACCGCCTCCGCCGGCAAACCGTCGGCCAGCTGGCAGTCGACGTTGTCGGTGCCCAGGGCACCCTTGGCCAGCTTGGCCCAGGCGTAAGCGTCCTCGTTCGGGAGCCGGGCGCCGCCCAGCAACGCGAGGGCCTGCGGTCCGTGGGTCCGGCGCACCTGGGCCAGCCCGTCGGCCGCCGCCTGCACGGCTTCGGCCCACGTGGCCTCCACCAGCTCGGCTCCCCGACGGACCAGGGGATGGGTGAGCCGTTGCTCGTGGTTGACCGGCTCGTAGCCGAAGCGCCCCTTGTCGCACAGCCACCCGTGGTTCACCGGGTCGCTGTCGATGCCCAGGTTGCGGACGACGCGGTCCCTGGACGACTGCACCGCCATCCGGCAGCCGAAGGAGCAGAGCGTGCAGGTGGACTCCACCACCTCGAGGTCCCAGGGCCGGGCCCTGAACCGGTAGGGAGTGGCGGTGAGGGCGCCCACCGGGCAGATCTGCACGATGTTGCCGCTGAAGTTCGACGTGAACGGCTTGCCCGGGAAGGTGTTGACCTCGACCGAGTCCGAGCGGCTCACGAAGTCGATGAGGGGGTCGCCGGCCACCTCGTCGGCGAACCGCGTGCAGCGGGCGCACTGGATGCACCGTTCGCGGTCGAGGGCGACGAGGGGGTTGATCGGGATGGGCTTGGCCCAGTGGCGCTTCTCCTCGACGAAGCGGCTCTCGCCCGGGCCGAACGCGAGGGTCTGGTCCTGCAGGGGGCACTCGCCCCCCCGGTCGCAGACCGGGCAGTCGAGGGGGTGGTTGATGAGGAGGAACTCCAGCACGCCGTCCTGGGCCTTCTTGACCTTGGTCGACGTGGTGACGACCTCCTGCCCGTCGGCCACCGGGACGTAGCAGGACGGCATGAGCGACATGCCCTTGGGGCCGCTGATCTCCACCAGGCACATGCGGCACATGCCCACCGGCTTCATGCGGGGATGCCAGCAGAAGCGAGGGATGTAGACGCCGGCTCGCTCGGCGGCGGCGATGACCATCTCGCCCTTGCGGGCCTCGACCGAACGGCCGTCGATCGTGATGGTGACCGTCTCGGTCTTCTCCTGCGTCTGCTCGCTCATGCCGGCGCGGGGGCGGTGGCGGCGGGGATGGCGCCCCCGACGGTGGGCCCGAAGGGACAGCGGCCTTCGGTTATGTGCGCGTAGAACTCGTCGCGGAACATCCGGATGGCGGAGGTTATCGAGGCGGGGATCGACGGGCCGAGGACGCAGATCGTGGTCTTCTGCGGCGGCCAGGTGAGGCCCGGGGCGATATTGTCGCAGACGTCGAGGAGGAGGTCGAGGTCGCTCTTGCGCCCACCGCCCAGCTCGATGCGGTTCATGATCTTGTCGAGCCACCCGCTCCCCTCCCGGCAGGGCGTGCACTGGCCGCACGACTCGGTGTGGAAGAACCGGGTGATGCGCCAGGCGGCTCGGACGGCACAGGTCGTGTGGTCCATCACCACGACCGAGCCGGAGCCCAGCATCGAGCCGGCCTTCGCCACCGCGTCCTGGTCGAGGGGGAGCTCGACCTGGTCGGGCCCGAACCAGGGGGCGGAGGCGCCCCCCGGCACGAACGCCTTGAGCTCGTTGTCGTCGCGGATCCCCTGGCCCAGGCGCTCGTCGTAGATGAGGTCGTGGAACGTCGTCTTGGCCATCTCGATCTCGTAATTGGCCGGTCGCTTCACGTGCCCAGAGAGCGAGAACAGGCGGGTGCCAGCCGACCGGCCCTCGCCCAGGGAGGAGAACGCCTCACCGCCGTGGAGGACGATCCAAGGGAGGTTGGACAGCGTCTCGACGTTGTTGACGATGGTGGGCGCCTGGTACAGCCCGATGGCGGCGGGGAAGTAGGGAGGCTTGTCCCGGGGGAACCCCCGCTTGCCCTCCAGGCTCTCGAGCAGGGCGGTCTCCTCGCCGCAGATGTAGGCGCCGGCGCCGGGGTGGATGACCACGTCGAGGGAGTAGTCGGAGCCGAAGATGTTCTTCCCGACGGCGCCGTGCGCGTAGGCCTCGTTGAGCGCCGCCTGCATGCGCTCGAGGCCCAGGGCGAACTCGCCCCGCACGTAGATGAAGGCCTGGGCGGCGCCGACGGCGTAGGCGCAGATGACCGACCCCTCGATGATCTGGTGGGGGTCGTTCACGAGGAGCATGTGGTCCTTGAAGGTGCACGGCTCGCTCTCGTCGCCGTTGACCACCAGGTACACCGGCTGCGCCTCGCGCAGCATCGACCACTTCTTGCCCGCCTCGAAGCCCGCTCCGCCCCGGCCGAGCAGCTTGGCCGCCATCACCTCGTCGGCGATCTTCTCGGGGTCCATGGTGAGGGCCTTGCGCAGCCCCTCGTAGCCGTGGTGGCGGAGGTAGGTGGCAAGCGTCCAGGACTCGTGCAGGCCGTAGCGGCCGGTGACGATGGCGGGGGCGTCGGTGATCACGAGGTCCCTCCTTCGAGCTCGTCGTCGTCGTCCCCGTCCGAGCCGTCGCCGTCCTCCCCGTCCGAGCCGTCGCCGTCCGAGCGGGCCGACGACTCGCCCGCCACCCGGATGGCCCTCGCCTGGCTCGGCCCGCCGGCGGTGGGCCTGGGGTTGGCGGGGTCGTCCTCGCCCGCCGATCCCACGGCCGCGAGGGCCGGCTCCTCCCGCTGCACGCGGGTCTCCTCCTCCTCCACCGGGGCGACCGGCTGCCCGCTGGCGGGGACGGTGGCCATGTCCACCCGGCGGCGCACCCGGCAGAGCGTGCCGTGGGGAGGCACCCGGTCGGCGAGGCGGCCGGTGCGCAGGTCGTCGATCAGGCGGTCGAAGTCGGCGTTGCTCACGTCGCCGAAGAAGCGCCAGTTGACGGCCAGGCACGGGGCGGCGCCGCAGAAGGCGATGCACTCCACCTCTTCGAGGGTGAACTCGCCGTCGGCGGTGGTGTCGCCCGAGGCGATGCCGAGACGATCCTCCGCATGGTGCAGCAGGTCGTACGCCCCGTTGAGCATGCACGCCAGGTTCGTGCAGATCGAGATCAGGTAGCGCCCGACCGGGTGGGTGAAGATCATGTCGTAGAAGCTGGCCGTGCCGTAGACCTCGGCGGGAGCGAGGTCGAGCAGCTCCCCGATGTGCTCCATGGCGTCGTTGGTGAGCCACCCGTCCTGCTCCTGGGCGATGTGGAGCATGGGGATCAGCGCCGACCGGGGGTCGGGGTACAGCCCCATGAGCTCGCGGGACCGCCTGACGTTCTCCGGGGTGAGCTCGGCTGCTATCTCGTCTCGGATGGGTCGGGGCGGCCCTACCGGATCCACATCCGGGGCGCCTCCTTCTACAACCTGCAGACGCTGTCGACGATGGTGCAGGGCGGCCTCGTGGCCGACGGGATCGCCATCATCTCCAGCATCGACCCCATCATGGGAGACGTCGACCGGTGATCGAGAAGCCTGGGATCCCGAAGGCAGCCGAGATCCTGGCGCGGTACCCATCGAAGCGATCGGCGCTGATGCCTCTTTTATATGAGGTGCAGGACCGCGACGGCTACGTCACCGAGGCCGGCATGGAGGAGGTGGCGCAGATCATCGGGCTCACCCCGGCCGAGGTGCTCGGGGTGTGCTCCTTCTACTCCATGTTCAAGCGGACGCCGCAGGGCAAGCTGCTGGTGTCGGTGTGCACGTCGGTGTCGTGCATGGTCAACGGCGGCGAGGAGCTCTACGCCGCGCTGCGGGATCGCTACGCCGACGATCCTGACGTCACCGTAGAAGAGGTCGAGTGCCTGGCCGCCGACGACGGCGCCCCCGTCATGCAGGTCAACTACGAGTTCCACGAGAAGCTGACACCGGCGTCGGCCGAGGGAATCGTTGAGGACTACAAGGCCGGCCGCCTGACACCGCGCAGCCTGT
>DATACM010000037.1:0-6558 GCA_036259055.1 Acidimicrobiales bacterium
CTCGTCGTCACCTCGCCTCCGTACTTCGCGGGCAAGGAGTACGAGGAGGCCATGGGCGCCGGGCACGTCCCCGCCACCTACCTCGACTACCTCGGGATGCTCACGGAGGTCTTCGCCGAGTGCGTCGCCAAGCTCGAGCCCGGGGGGAGGATCGCCGTCAACGTGGCCAACCTCGGGCGCAAGCCCTACCGGTCGCTGGCCTCCGACGTCATCGGCGTCCTCCAGGACCGGTTGGGGCTCCTCCTGCGCGGCGAGGTGGTCTGGTGGAAGGCCCGCGGCGCCGCTGGGTCGTGCGCGTGGGGCTCGTTCCAGAGCCCGGCCAACCCGGTGCTGCGGGACCTCACCGAGCGGGTGGTGATCGCGGGCAAGGGCCGGTTCGACCGGGCCGTGTCACGCCGCCAGCGCGCGGCACGGGGCCTGCCGTCCGAGCCGTCGATCTCTCGGGACGAGTTCCTCGAGGCCACCACCGACGTGTGGGAGATCCCTTCGGAGCGGGCCAGCCGAGTGGGGCACCCGGCACCCTTCCCCGTCGAGCTGCCCCAGCGGGTGATCGAGCTGTTCACCTACCGGGGCGACCTCGTGCTCGATCCCTTCATGGGGTCGGGAACGACGGGTGTCGCCGCCCTGCGTACCGGGCGACACTTCGTGGGCTACGACACCGACGAGGCGTACCTCGCCACCGCCCGCCGGCGCGTCGACGACGAACGCCGGCGGTTGGCCGGCCTCGACGCCTCGCCCTCGCCTCCGGCCGGCGGGGCGCAGGCCCGGGAGGTGGCTCGCCGGCTACTCGAGGAGTGCGGGTTCGCCGACGTCGGCGGGAACCGGCGACTGCCGGGGGGCGTCACCGTCGACCTCACCGGGCGCGACAAGGTGGGCGACCCGTGGCACTTCCAGGTCTGTGGCGGGTTCACGACCGTTCCCACCGGCCTGCGCCGGGCCGACACCCTCTGGGCCTCGATCGGGCGCGCCGCGGTGGTGCGCTCGGCCGAGCCGAAGGTGCCGCTGGTCCTCTTGGCCACCGACATGCCTCCGCCGGGCAGCGAGGGGGCGGCCGCCCTCGACGCCGTGCGTCCCGACCCGGTCTTCGACGTGGTGCCGCTGCTCGACCCCGGCGGGCACGGGCGGCTGCGCCGGTACGCGGCCGGGGACGGCGACGACGCTCAGCCGGTCTTGCCGTAGAACAGGCGCTCGACCACCTGGCGGGCCCGCCGGGTGACCCGGCGGTAGCTCTCCCGAAGGTCCTGGGGCGTGGTCCCCAGCGAGCGCGCCAGGCGGGTGAGGTTCTCCGGCGTCCGGGGGAGGGCGTCGTCGGGCGCCCCCTTCACGAGGAACCAACGGTTGCGGGTGCGCTCGCAGAAGCGGTACGCCTCGCCGAGGACCCGCCGGTCCTCCGTCGTCAGCGCGCCGGCCGCCTCGAGGGCGCCCAGGGCGGCCATCGTCCCGGTGGCCGGCACCCGGTGGCGCAGCTGGAGCAGCTGGGCGGTGAACTCGATGTCCGACAGGGAGCCCCGCCCCAGCTTGAGGTGGAACTGGGGGTCCTCCCCGGCGGGGATCCGCTCGCGCTCGATGCGAGCCTTCATGCGGCGGATCTCCCGGACGTCGTCCTCGGGGAAGGGATCGCGCCACACGTGTGGCTTCACGAGCTCGAGGAACCGACCGCCGACCTCGGCGTCGCCGGCCACCGGGCGGGCCCGCAGCAGGGCCTGGCGCTCCCACACCTGAGCCCAGCGCTCGTAGTAGCTGCGGTAGCCCTCGAGGCTGCGGGCCAGCGGACCGTCCTTGCCCTCGGGTCGCAGGTCGGCGTCCACCGGGTAGACGCGGTTGGCGGGCGTCTGGCCGGACAGGAACGCCAGCACCGCTTCCGCCGTCTTCTCCGCCATGGCGAAGTCCTCGTTGGTGGAGCCGTCGTAGACGAACAGGACGTCGAGGTCACTGGCGTAGGAGAGCTCCGCACCCCCGAAGCGGCCCATCGCCACCACGGCCAACGGCAGCGGAGGTTCCAGGGCGGTCAGGGCCGCCCGTAGGCACGCCTCGGCGAGGGTGGTGAGGGACGCCCCTACCACCACCACCGGCTCCTCCTCGGGAGGCGTCAGCTCGAGGAGATCGCTCGCCGCGATCCGCAGCTCCTCCCGACGCCGGAAGCGCTCGAGGCCGCGCTGGCGCTCGTTGGTGTCGACGCGCCAGGCGAGCGCGGTGGTGGCCCCTTCGAGCAGCGCCTCGGGTGTCCGGGGGGCGAAGACCTCGGGGTTGCCGAGGGCCGGGATGAGGTCGGGATGGTGCTCGAGCGTCTGGGTGAGCCGCCGGCTGGTGCCGACCAGGACGCAGAGCCGCCGGGCCGCCTCCGGCGACTCGCGGAAGGCGACGGCCAGCTCGCCCGCCCGGTGCTTCCCGGTGGTGAGCACCCGCAGGCCCAGGAGCCCGAGGTCGGGGTCGGGCGACTCGGACAGCCACTGCAGGAGCAGGGGAAGCATCTGCTGCATGAGCCGGGACGACCGGGTGAGGCCCCTGGTGAGCTCGGCCAGCGCCTGGCGGGTGCGACGGGCGTCGGTGAAACCGAAGGCGGCCAGGCGGGTCTCGATCGCCTCGGCCGACAGCGCTCCGGCGGCGGGGGCTTCGCCGGTGCTCGCCGGCGCCTGAGCGGCGGGCCGGGACGACAGGGCGTCGAGCAGGGGCCGGAAGAAGAGGTGCTCGTGGATCGAGCGGACGGTGGCCTGCTGGCGGCGCAGGTACCCAGCCAGCATCTCGCCGGCGGTGCTCTCGGAGCTGTCGCGGTAGCCCATCACCCGGGCCAGCCGCGACATGGCGGCGGCGTCGGTGGGCAGGGCGTGCACCTGGCGCTCCTGCACCAGCTGCAGGCGGTGCTCGACGGTGCGCAGGAGGCGGTAGGCGTGGTCGAGGTCCCGGGCGTCGTCCGGGTCCACGTAAGCGGCGGCACCGAGCTCGGCCAGGGCCTCGAGGGTGTTGGGCGAGCGCAGGGCGGGGTCGTGGCGTCCGTGCACGAGCTGGAGCAGCTGGACGGCGAACTCGATGTCGCGGATCCCACCTCGCCCCCGCTTGATCTCCCGGTCGGTGAGCCCCCGGCGGGCGAGCTCCCCCTCGGCCCTGGCCTTCATGCTGCGAACGGCCCGGAGGTCCTCGGCGGTGAACGGCTTGGTCCACAACCGCTTCTCGGCGGCGACGAGGAAGGCGGCACCGAGCTCCTGGTCACCGGCGACCGGCCTGGCCTTGAGCAGGGCCTGGAACTCCCACGTCTCCGCCCAGCGGTCCCAGTACGCCTCGTAGGACTCCAGCGACCGCACCAGCGGGCCGTCCCGGCCCTCGGGGCGCAGGTCGACGTCGACCCTGAAGCAGGCCCGGGCGACGTCGAGCACGGCGCGCGCCGCCCGCTCGCCGCTCTCGGAATCCCCGGCGACGAACACGACGTCGACGTCGCTGGCGTAGTTGAGCTCGGCGCCACCCAGCTTGCCCATCCCGATCACGGCAAGCCCCTGGGCGGCGGCCAGCGCGCAGGCCCGCTCGAGGACGTCGGCGGCCATGGCGGCGAGGGCGCGGCCTACGGCGGGCAGGTCGTCGACAGCGGTCAGGTCACGGGCGGCGATCCGCAGGAGCTCGAGGCGCTTCCAGCGGCGGACGGCGTCCTTGGAGGCGTCGTCCGTCGAAGGTGGCGACGTGCGCCGGTCGAGATCGGCGAGGACGTCGAGGGCGGCCGGATCGGCCAGGCACAGCTCGGTCAGCGAGCGGCTGGCCGCCAGGACGGCCACCAGCGCGGTGCGGAGCCCGGCGTCCTCCTCCAGGCGCCGCTCCTCGTCGGGATAGGCCTCCGTCAGCCGGGCCAGCGCCACCTTCACCGCCGCCGGATCGGCGGAGCGCTCGACGGTGGCGTGCAGGCCGGGCCGGGTCATCGGGCCAAGTCAAGCAGCCGGTCGGCCGGTGCGCCGGCCCCACCGGTTCTGGCACGCCCAGGGCGCGCAGGAGCGCGCTCTTCCTCACCCAATACGGGAAGGGGAGGCGGCTCAGTAGGCTTTCTCCGTGAGCCGTCTACGTGTGGCCGCCTGCCAGCTCGACCTGGTGGTCGGTGACCTCGACGGCAACGTCGACGCCATGCTGGCGGCCCTCGACAAGGCGGAGGCGGCGGGCGCCGACCTGGCCGTGTTCCCGGAGCTGGCGGTCACCGGCTACCCGCCCGAGGACCTCCTGCTCAAGCCGGGGTTCGTCGCCGACAACCGCGCCGCCCTCGAGAAGCTGGCCGGGCGCACCGGGCGGTGCGCGGCGATCGTCGGGTTCGTCGACGCCGGCCGCGACCTCTACAACGCCGCCGCCGTGTGCGCTCACGGCTCGATCCAGGGCCTCTACCGCAAGCGCCTCCTGCCGAACTACTCCGTCTTCGACGAGCAGCGCTACTTCGCTCCCGGGCAGGACGACCCCACCCTGTTCCTCGTCGGCGGTGTCCGTGTCGGCGTCTCGATCTGCGAGGACGCCTGGGCCCCCACCGGCCCTGTCACCGACGAGGCCGCGGGGGGCGCCGAGCTCATCGTGAACCTCAGCGCGTCGCCGTTCTACGCCGGGCGGCTCGAGGAGCGGGAGCGGATGCTGGCCACCCGGGCGGCCGACGCCTCGTGCACGCTGGTCTACGTCAACCTGGTGGGCGGCCAGGACGAGCTTGTCTTCGACGGCGCCTCGGTGGTGCTCGACGCCAACGGCGAGCTGCTGGCCCGGGGCCCCCAGTTCGCCGAGGAGGTGCTGGTCGTCGACGTCGACGTGCGCCCGGTGTTCCGCAAGCGCCTCCTCGACCCGCGGGGCCGGGCGGTGGCGCCGCCGCTCGAGGCGGTGAGCGTCACCACCGAGCCGCGGGAGAACGCCGAGCCGGCCGAAGGCGGGGTGGCCGAGCCCCTGGCGCCGGTGCGCGAGGTGTACGAGGCGCTCGTGACCGGCACGCGTGACTACGTCGAGAAGAACGGGTTCACCGACGTGGTCATCGGGCTCTCCGGCGGCATCGACTCGTCGCTCGTGGCCGCCATCGCCGTCGACGCCCTGGGGCCCGACCGGGTGCACGGGGTGGCCATGCCCTCGCGCTTCTCCAGCCAGGGATCCAACGACGACGCCAAGGCGGTGGCCGAGCACCTGGGCATCGAGTACCGGGTCATCCCCATCGAGCCGGCGCACGCCGCCATGCTCGAGATGCTGGCCGAGTCGTTCGAGGGCACCGAGGAGGGCCTGGCCGAGGAGAACATCCAGGCGAGGATCCGGGGCAACGTGCTCATGGCGCTGTCCAACAAGTTCGGGTGGCTGCTACTGGCGACCGGCAACAAGAGCGAGATGGCGGCCGGGTTCGCCACGTTGTACGGCGACATGGCCGGGGGGTTCGCGGTCATCAAGGACGTGCGCAAGACCTTGGTCTACGAGCTGTGCCGGGACCGCAACGAGCGGGCGGGCGACGACCCTCCCATCCCCCAGTCCGTGCTGGACAAGCCCCCCTCGGCCGAGCTGCGGGCCGACCAGCGCGACGACCAGTCGCTGCCCCCCTACGAGGAGCTCGACCCCGTCCTCGAGGCCTACATCGAGGGCGACACGACCACCGCCGACCTGGCGCGGGCGGGCTTCGACGAGGAGCTGGTCCGGCGGGTGGTGACCCTCGTCGACCGGGCGGAGTACAAGCGCCGCCAGGCCCCGCCCGGCGTCCGAGTCACCCCCAAGGCCTTCGGCAAGGACCGGCGGCTGCCCATCACCAACCACTACCGCTGACGCTGACCGCGCTGCTGACCCTCGAGGACGCTGCCCGGGTGGCGGGGCACTCCCGATGGCTGGAGACGCGCCTCTACGAGGTGCTCGGGGCGTGGGTGGCGGTGGAGCCGGACCCGGAGGTCAAGTCGGCCTTCGCCGCCCACAGCCTGCGCCACGCCTGGCACGCCGAGGTCTGGCGCGAACGCGTCCCCAAGGTCGCCCACCTCGACGCCGACGCCCTGACCGTCCCCGCCGGAGAAGCGGTGGCGGGGATGGTCGGCGCCCTGGAGGAGGCGGCCGGCGCCGACCAGACGATCGAGCGCCTCGTCGGGGTGGCCCGCCTCGTGCTTCCCCGGCTGGTGGCCGCCTACCGGGTCCGCCTCGAGGCGGCCCACCCCCTCGCCGACGGCCCGACGGTGCGCTGGCTCGGACTGGTGCTGGCCGACGAGGGTGCGGCGCTGGCCGAGGTCGACCGGCTCCTGCAGGCCCGCCTCGACGGCGACGGGCGGCCGCTGGTGGAGCGGGCCGCCGCCTTCCAGGTCGCGCTCGAGCCCCTGCTGGCCGGCCCGCCCCCCCTCGCCGAGCCGCTCACCGGCTTGCCGCGCCCGGCGAGACATGAAAGTATGTGAGAGGCCGTAGGCGACGCGAGGGCTTGACCGCACGAGTACAGTGGTTGGCGAGCGCTACAGGTGATCCGGCCTCGCCGGAATCCTCGCGTCCGCCCGGACGTTTGATTAGTACGCCGTAGCACATCCCCTCGACACGAAGAGGAAAGAAGCTCTTGCCCAAGGAGCGAGTCGAGCGGGACGAGGAAGACCTCGTCCGGCTCTACCTCAC
>DATACM010000038.1:0-9817 GCA_036259055.1 Acidimicrobiales bacterium
CGCATCGCTCGGGAACTCCACGACGTGGTCGCCCACAGCATGAGCGTTATCGCCGTGCAGGCCGGCACCGGCCGTGTGGTGATCGACGATGACGTCGACCACGCCCGCCGCGTGCTCGCCTCCATCGAGGAGACGAGCAAGGAAGCGCTGACCGAGATGCGACGCCTCCTCGGGGTCCTCCGGGCGGAGACGCCCGGCGCCGACGCCGCCCGCGCCCCCGTGCCGACCCTCGACGACGTCGACCGGCTCGTGGCCCACGCGGTCGAGGGCGGGACGCCGGTCGACGTTCAGGTGGACGGCGACCGGCGGGCTGCCCCTGCGGGCATCGAGCTGGCCGCCTACCGGGTCCTCCAGGAAGCGCTCACCAACGTCCGCCGTCACGCGCCCGGCGCCCGGGCCCGGGTCCGCCTGGCCTTCGAGCCCGAAGAGCTGGTGATCGAGGTGGAGAACCGCCTGGCCGACGGGAAGGCGGCGAACCCCCGGGGGGGCCACGGGCTCATCGGCATGAGGGAACGAGTCTCGATGTACGGAGGGGCGTTCGACGCCGGCCCCCGCCCCGGCGGCACGTTCCGCGTGAGCGCCCGCATCCCTTACCAGACAGAGGTCGGGAGGGCATGACCGTCCGCGTGGCGGTTGCCGACGACCAGCCGCTCGTCCTCGAGGGGTTCGCCACCATCGTCAGCCGCGCGCCCGACCTCGAGCTCGTCGGGCAGGCCGCCGACGGCGAGCAGGCCGTCCGCCTCGCCGGTGAGCGCCGGCCCGACGTGTTCCTCATGGACGTGCGCATGCCGGTGCTCGACGGCATCGAAGCGACCCGCCACATCACGGCCGACCCGGCCACGGCCGATGTCCGCGTGGTGATCCTGACCACGTTCGACCTCGACGAGTACGTCTTCTCCGCCCTTCGAGCCGGCGCCAGCGGCTTCCTCCTCAAAGACGTCGGCCCGGAGGCCCTGCTCGACGCCGTCCGGGTCGTCGCCGCCGGAGAGGCCCTGCTCGCGCCTCGCGTCACCCGCCGGCTGATCGAGCATTACAGCCGTCGCCCCGAAGGCCTGCCGCTGGACGATCGCGCCCTCGCCGTGTTGACCGACCGGGAACGAGAGGTCCTCGCCCTGGTCGGAAGGGGCCTGTCGAACCGAGAGATCGCCGAGCGTCTGTACATGAGCCCGGCCACCGCCAAGACCCACGTGGTGCGTGCGATGTCGAAGCTCCACGCCGGCGACCGCGCCCAGCTCGTCGTGATCGCCTACGAGACGGGCCTCGTCACCCCCGGGAGCTGACTCACCCGGCTGAAGTAGGCGCGTACCGCCCCGGGTGCACGCCAGATCGATCCCCCGGGGTGACGACATCGGAGGCGTCCCCCGTCACTCTTCGCGCATGGACGCCATCGTCGTCGAAGAGCTCACCAAGAGGTTCGGGCCGGTGCTCGCCGTCGACCGGTTGAGCTTCTCGGTGGGGGCCGGACGGGTGACCGGCTTCCTCGGCCCCAACGGGGCGGGGAAGACCACGACCCTCGGCGTCGTGCTCGGGCTGGTGCACCCGACCGGTGGCTCGGCCACCGTGAACGGCCTGCGCTACGGAGACCTCCGGGACCCGGCCCGGCAGGTCGGCGCGGTGCTGGAGGCCACGTCGTTCCATCCCGGCCGGCGGGCGCGCGACCACCTCCGCATCCTCGCCACCGCCGCCCGTTTGCCGGTCTCTCGGGTGGACGAGACGCTGGACCAGGTCGGGCTGGCCGACGCCGGTCACCGCCGGGTCGGAGGGTTCTCGCTGGGGATGCGCCAGCACCTGGGACTGGCGGCCGCCCTCCTCGGAGATCCCGAGATCCTCGTCCTCGACGAGCCGACCAACGGTCTCGACCCCGACGGCGTCCGCTGGCTCAGGACGCTCGTGCGCACCCTGGCGGGCGAAGGCAGGACGGTCCTGGTCTCGAGCCACCTGCTGTCGGAGGTGGCCCAGACGGTGGACGACGTCGTCATCATCACCGAGGGGCGGCTCGTCGCGCAGGGGTCCCTCGCCGAGGTGGCCCGGCGGGCCGCCAACCAGTTCAGCGTCCTGCTCCGTACCCCCCAGGCGACCGAGTTGCGACGGGTGCTTGCCGCCGCCGCCCTCGATGTCACGGTGGAGCGAGACGGCGCCCTCGTCGTGTCCGGAGCGACGCCCGACGCGGTCGGACGGGCGGTCGCCCGGGCCGGCCTGACCGTGTACGAGATGCGCCCGATCGACCACAGCCTCGAGGAGGTCTTCCTCGAGCTCACCGCCTCGCGTGAAGGGAGCCGGCGATGAGCGCACTGCTCCGGGCCGAAGCGCGCAAGACGGTGACGACCCGCTCGTTCGTCCTCATCGCCGCGGCCGCCGTCGTCTACCCCGCGCTCTCCCTCCTGCCCGCCGTCCTGGCCCCCGAACCGCCGGCGGTCGACGGGGGGACGATCCTCGAGGTCCTCCGCGGCGGGGCGGACGTCTTGCTGGTCGCCGCCCTCATGCTGGGCATCCTGGCCGCCGCGGGGGAGTACCGCCACGGGACCATCGTCCCCACCCTCCTGGTCGACCCCCGTCGGGAGCGGTTCGTGGCGGTCAAGCTCGGCGCCCAGGCGGCGCTGGGAGCGGTGCTCGCGCTGGCCGTGACCGCCGTCGGGCTCGTCGCCGGCGGGTCGTACCTCGCCGGCCGAGACGTCTCCGTCGACGTCCTGTCGTCCGACGTGGTCGCCACGGTGGCGGCCGTGGCCGTGGTGACCGCGCTCTACGCGACCATCGGAGCGGCCGTGGGCGCGCTGGTGAAGAACCAGACGGGGGCGGTGGCCGGTGCGCTCATCTGGGTGTTCACCGTCGAGAACGCCGTCCCCATCGTCCTGCGCGACCCCGGCCTCAAGCGCTGGCTGCCCGGCGGCGCCGCCGACCGGTTGCTCCACCTCGCCGACCCGTCTCCGGGCATGACGAACCCGTGGATCGCCCTGGGCGTCCTCGCCGGTTTGGCCGCCGTTCTCGCCGGCGCCGCCGTCGTCGCCATCAAGGCCTCGGACATCCGCTGATCACCGAGAAACGAAAAGGGGTACCTCCCATGGAAGCCAGCTTCACCGTCGCCGTCCTGCTCCTCCTGGCCGCCGCCACCGTCTTCTGGGTGTGGGCTCTCGTCGACGTGCTCCGCCGGCCGGGCGCCGCCTACCGGAGCGGCAGCCAGCTGCTCTGGGCCCTGGTCATCGCCCTCACCCACTCCGTCGGCGCCGTCGCATACGTGCTGTTCGGCCGTCCCCGAGCGGCCGCCACAGAGACCGTCGGGCGTTGAGCCGCCGGTTGCGGTGGCTGGCCGTCGAGCCAGCCCGGGCGTTTCGCCTGCAGGCGCAGCGGTGAGAACGCGCACATGCTGCTTCTGATCCTCCTCATCCTGCTGATCGTGCTCGCCTTCGGCGGTGGCGTCGGCTACCGGGGAGGGCTCTACCGCGGTCCGGGGATCGGCCTCGGTGGGATCCTCCTCATCATCCTGCTGATCCTGCTGCTGACGGGGGCGATACGCGTCTGAAGGGGTACCGGCCGGTCGGCTCAACCGCCCTGGGTGATGCGACGGGCGATGAGGGCCACGAAGGAGGGCCCGGAGCCCACGAACCACCATCCGAGGTGGCGGCCGCAGGTGGCGCAGACGGCGTAACGCCACTGGTAGCCGGGGAACCAGGAGGCCTCGGCGGTGAAGGCCCCGGCGGAGCTGCAGCCGCTCGCGTCGCGGAAGCACCGGATGGTCCAGGAGTAGCCGGCCGGGTTGCGGAAGGTGTGCTCGTGGGCGCCCCCGCGCTGGACTGCCAGCGCCGCCGCCGTGACGACCGCCCTGCACTGCGCGCACCGCACCCCGTCGTCGCGTTCGGTTTTGACGACCTCGTCGGCGTCGGGGTCGCCGACCGGGACCGTCCGCCCGGGCGCGGGAACAACCATGACGTCATTGTGGCGCGGGCTTGCCGGACGTTCGTCGGCTTGGTGAGCGAGGTCTTGCTTTGCGGCGAGAGACGGGTTAGCATTCGAACGCCAGTTCGAGAGGTTCGAACCTCTCCTCGGTCAGTCCGCATGCGGGGGAGCCCGCCATGTGCGACACGCTGTCGAGCCTTCGCGAAGCGTTGGGCCGTCACGCCGCCGGCTTCGACGCGGCGGTCCTGTCGGGTGCCCAAGCACAGGCGGTGGTCGAGGCGGCCACTGCGATCGAGCGGATGGCAGGGGTGATCAAAGCCAAAGCGGCCGCCCGCGGCGCCGAGGTCCGTTGCTGGAAGGGTGCCGGGGAACGTTCGGCCGCCTCGCACCTGGCGCGCCAGCAGGCGAGCACCGTCGGTCAGGCCGCCGACGCCATCGCCACGGCCAAGCGCCTCGAGAAGCTGCCCACCGTCGATGCCGCCGCCTGCTCAGGCGAGCTGTCGCCCGCTCAGACAGCGGCGATCGTCGCCGCTGCCGACGTTGATCCCTCGGCCGAGGCTCGCCTGGTGCGCTTGGCAAAGCAGGCCTCGCTGACCGAGCTGAGGGAAGAGTGCGCCCGTATCAAGGCAGCGGCATGTCACGACCTGGAGTCGCGCCGGCGGCGCATCCACGAGAAACGAAGCCTTCGCAACTGGACGGACGCCGACGGCGTGTGGCACGTCCACGTGCGCCACAACCCAGAGGTGGGAGCGCAGCTGATGGCCGCCCTGGCGCCAGTACGAGACCGCCTGTTCGAGCAGGCGCGTGCCGAGGGTCGCCGGGAGCCGCTCGAGGCCTACGCCGCCGATGCGCTCGTAGAGACGGTCACCGGCGCGCGCTCCGGCGAGGACTCAGGCGAAGGGTCGCCATCTCCGCCCGCTCGGCCCGCGGCAAAGATCATCGTCCGCGTCGACCTGCCGACGTTGTTGCGCGGCCATCCGATCGAGGGGGAGACATGCGAGATCGCCGGCTTCGGGCCGGTGACGGTCTCGGCGATCCGCGACCTTATCGACGCCGCCGATCCCTTCCTCGCCGCTGTCGTGACCGACGGGCAGGCGGTCGTGGGCGTGGCACACCTCGGACGGCGCCCGCGGGCGGCTCAGCGCACGGCGCTCGAATGGCTTTACCCGACGTGTGCGGTCGAGGGCTGCAGCGCAACCGCCTTCTTGGAGATCGACCATCGGGTGGCGTGGGCGGACAGTCGCCTCACCGTGCTCGACCTGCTCGACCGGCTGTGTGCGCACCACCACGACCGCAAGACACTCGGCGGGTGGGCGCTGGTCGCAGGCCAGGGCAAGCGGGCGTTCGTCCCGCCCGACGATCCCCGCCACCCTCGACATTCGCCTCGATCTCATGACCCGCCGGCGGCAGGATGACCGGCGCGGCGTAGGGCGCTGCGGCGGCGCTGCCACGCCCTATCCCGTGTTGCGCATGCCGTTGGCGATGCCGTTGACGGTGAGGAGGAGCGCACGCCACATCTCCGGGTCGGGGTCCTCGGTCTCGCGCACCCGCCCCAACAGGGACGCCTGCAGGTAGTTGATGGGGTCGAGGTATGCGTCGCGGACCTGGAGGGTGCGCTGGAGGGAGGGGTAGCGGTCGAGGAGCGCGCTCTCGCCGGTGAGCGCGAGCACCTGGTCGACGCTGCGGTGGTACTCGTCGCAGATGGCGTCGAAGAGGTAGTGCAGCGACGGGTCGACGAGGCGCTCCACGTAGCGGCGGGCGATGGCGAGGTCGGTCTTGGCCAGCACCATCTCGACGTTGGAGACGAACGTCTGGAAGAAGTGCCACTGCTCGAACATCTCGGCCAGCCGGCCCGAGTGCCCGGCCGCTCTCGCCTCCTCGAGGCCGGTGCCGACGCCGAACCAGCCGGGCAGGACCTGGCGGGACTGCGTCCAGCCGAAGACCCAGGGGATGGCCCGCAGGTCGGCCAAGGTGTCGGGACGGTCGGCACCCGGCCGCCGGAGCGGCCGTGACCCGATGTTGAGCGCCGCCAGCTCCTCGACCGGCGTCGACGCCCGGAAGTAGGCGACCAGCCCGTCGTCGTCGACGAAGGCGCGGTAGGCCCGGTGAGCGGCCTCCGACACGTCGACCATCACGTCGTCCCAGCGGGCGATGAGGTCGAGGGGCTGGCGCGACTGGCGGTGGAGGAGGGTGGCCTCGATCACCGCCGCCATCGTCAGCTCGAGGTTGCGGTAGGCCAACGCAGGTACGCCGTACTTGTCGGAGACGACCTCGCCCTGCTCGGTGATCTTGATGGCGCCCGACAGGGCGCCGTACGGCTGGGCGAGGATCGCCTCGCCCGTCGGGCCGCCGCCCCGGCCCACGGTGCCGCCCCGGCCGTGGAAGAGCCGGAGGCGGACCTCGTGGCGTGCCGCGCCGTCCCGTAGCTCACGCTGGGCGCGGTGGATCTCCCACACCGAGGTGGTGATGCCGGCGTCCTTGCTCGAGTCGGAGTAGCCGAGCATGACCTCCTGGAGGTCGCCCCGACAGCGGACCAGGCGGCGGTAGCCGGGGTCGGCGAGGAGCTGGTCGAGGAAGTCGCCCGCCGCCCGAAGCTCGGTCACGGTCTCGAGGAGAGGGACGAACCCGATGCGGGCGACCCCGGCGCTCAGGTCGACCAGCCCGGTGTCGCGGGCGAGCACGGCCGCCGCCAGCACGTCGTCGGGGCCGCGGGTCATCGAGACGACGTAGCTCTCGATCACCTCGTCGCCGAAGGTGTCGAGCGCCTCCCTCACCGTGCGGAAGAGGCGCAGCACCTCGCCCGCCTCCTCGGGCAGCTGGGCGGCCGGCGACGCCAGCGGGCGAGATCCCTCGAGCTCGGCCGAGAGGAGCGCCTGCCGCTCCTCCCGCGACAGCTCGCCGTAGGGACGGTCGAGGGTGCCGAGGCGGTCGACGAGGGCGGCCAGCGCCACGTGGTGCCGCTCGGCGTGCTCCCGGATGTCCATCGTCGCCAGGGAGAACCCGGTGGCGACCGCCAGCCGCAGGGCCCGGTCGAGCGGGCCGCGGGCGACGATCTCGCCGCCGTGCTCCACCATCGACGCTCGCATCACCTCCAGGTCGTCGAGGAGGTCCTCCACGGTGGCGTAGTCCTCGCCCGGGCGGTGCTTGCCCCGCTCGGCGATCCGGGCACGGGTGTTGAGGAGGCGCTGGCGGACGTACGAGCACTTGAGCCGGTAGGGCTCCTCGGCGTTCAGGCGGCCGTAGCGGGCGTGGACCTCGGGAAGGAACTGGCGGTCCTCCTCCAGGCTCTTGTCCAGCTCCGACGACACCGCCACCCGGCGGGTCGACGAGCTGAGGTCTCGGATGAGCCCGTCCACGGCGTCGAGCAGGTGCCCCAGGGCGCGGTCGCGCTGCAGGCGGAGCACCTCGATGGTCACCTCAGGGGTGACCGCCGGGTTGCCGTCCCGGTCGCCGCCGACCCAGGTCCCGAAGTGGAGGGGACGGGCGCGGGGGGGAAGCGTCACCCCCAGCCGACCGACCTGGTGCGCCAGGTCGTCGAGGAGGTCGGAGAGCACCACCCGGAGGAGCTCGTCCAGGTAGAACAGCGCCGACTGGGCCTCGTCGAGGGGCTCGAGGCGCTCCTGGCGCAGCTCGTCGGTCTGCCAGATGAGGTCGATGAGCTCGGCGATCCGGCGCTCGGCCCGCTGGGAGCGGCTCTTGGACGACCGCGGGTTGCGGCGCTGCTCGAGCAGGTCGGCGATCCCCCCTCGCTTCGTCTGGATCGACCGCCGGACCGCCTCGGTCGGGTGGGCGGTGAGCACCGGGCGCACCTCCAGGTGGCGGACGAACTCCTCCAGCTCCTCGCGGCTGAACCCCGCCCGTTCGACCGCGTCCACCGCCGCCTCGAGCGAGCCCTTCGACCGCAGGGCCACCTCGTCCCGCCGGTGCACCTGCTCGGCGATGTTGGCCAGGTGGAAGTACGCCGAGAAGGCCTGCACCAGGAGGGTGGCGGTGGGCAGGTCGACGTCGGAGAGCACCCGGTCGAGCTCCTGCGCCGCCCCCGGCTCGGAGCCGCGGGCCCCTTTGGTGAGGCTCCGCACCCGCTCGACCACCTCGAGCAGCTCGGGCCCCTCGTGGCGGACCAGCGACTCGCCCAAGAGCCTTCCCAGCAGGCGGATGTCGGCTCGCAGGGCGGCGTCGGCGGCAGGGACGTCGGTCACGGGCGTTCGCCGCCAAGTTTCCCCGGGCCGGACCGGCTTCGCCACCCGGTGCGTAACATCGTCACGTGGGATTCACGAACAACGCACCCCGCCTCGACGAGCCGGTCACGATCCAGCCCTCCGAGCTGTTCGGGCCGGCCATGGAGCCGGGCGGAGGAGAAGACCCGCCGACCCTGCAGCTCCACGTGGACGGGACCTGGCGGCCCGCCGCCTCCGGTGAGACCTTCGACGTCGTCTCGCCCATCGACGGGTCGGTCGTCGCCCGGGCCCAGAAGGGGAGCAACGAGGACCTGGAAGCGGCGATCGCCGCCGCCAAGGCCGCCCGCTCCAAGTTCCGCTCGATACCCTCGGCCGAGCGCCTGGAGATCTGCGAGCGGGCGGGCGACATCCTCGCCGACAACTTCGAGGAGTTCGTGGCTGTCATCGTCGCCGACCTGGGCAAGACCCCCGAGGCGGCGCAGTCGGAGGTCAAGGCGACCCGCGACCGGCTGCGCCTGGTCCGCGAGGAGGTCCGCAAGATCTTCGGCGAGTTCGTGCCCGGCGACTGGATCGACGACAGCGTCGGGAAGTCGGCCGTCGTGCTGCGGGAGCCGGTGGGCACGGTCGCCGCCATCGGGCCGTTCAACTATCCGCTGTTCCTCGCCGCCTCGAAGATCATCCCCGCCCTCGCCGCCGGGAACACGGTGGTGGCCAAGGCGCCTTCCGACGACCCCGTCGCCCTGGTGCTGTTCACCCGGGTGTTCGAGGAGGCCGGCCTCCCGTCGGGCGTCCTCAACCTCGTCACCGGGCCGGGCAGCGAGATGGGCGACCTCCTCGCCTCCCACCCCGACATCTCCATGATCTCCTTCACCGGCTCGTCGGGCGCCGGGCGGCGGCTCACCGAGAAGGCGGGACCCAAGCCGCTGCATCTCGAGCTGGGGGGCAACGCTCCGGCCATCGTGCTGCCCGACGCCGACCTCGAACTGGCCGTGGCCAAGTCGGCCGAAGGGGCGTTCAAGAGCAGCGGCCAGCGGTGCGACGCGGTGAGCCTCGCCCTCGTCGAGGCGTCGATCTACGACGAGTACGTGGCCCGGGCGGCCAAGGAGGCCGGCGAGTGGACGGTGGGCGACCCTCGGGCCGAGGGCGTCAAGGTCGGGCCCCTCGTCAACCCCAAGGCGGCCGAGCGGGTCCACAGCCTGGTCGAGGACGCGGTGGCCAAGGGGGCCAAGGTGGTGGCCGGCGGGGAGCAGGACGACGCCTACCACCAGCCGACGGTGCTGGCCGACGTCCCCCTCGAGGCCGACATCGTCTGGGAGGAGACGTTCGGCCCGGTGCTGCCCGTCGTGCGGGTGGCCGACCTCGACGAGGCCCTGGAGATCACCAACCGCTCCCGCTACGGCCTCGACTCCTGCGTGTTCACGACCAGCCTGGAGGCGGCCTGGCGGGCGGCCCGCGGCCTCGAGGTCGGCCAGGTCCACGTGAACGACGCCCCCAAGCACGGCGTCGGCCACTTCCCCTTCGGCGGCCGCAAGCCCGACTCCGGTATCGGCCGGGAGGGCCTGGGCTACTCCATCGACGAGTGCACGGTCCTGAAGACCGTGGTGCTCCCGACGTAGAGAGGTTCGCTGGCAGCGCCTGCAAGGACTCTTTGCCGGCGGCCGCTGGAGCCGCCGCAGGCGGCCCCTCCGGCTGCCGGCACGCCGACCGAAGGTCGGCAGGAGAGGATTGGCGGAGGCCCAGCCGGCACC
>DATACM010000039.1:0-7904 GCA_036259055.1 Acidimicrobiales bacterium
CAGGTCGGTGTGCTCGCCGATGGTCTTCAGCCGTTCGTACGCCTCCTCGGTGAGCTTCCGGTCGGGCGGGAAGAAGAGGTAGGCGTAGGCCCGCTGGCCGGCCCGTCCGACCCGGCCCCGGAGCTGGTGGAGCTGGCCGAGGCCGAGCAGGTCGGCCCGGTCGACCACCAGGGTGTTGACGGTGGGCATGTCGATGCCCGACTCGATGATCGTGGTGCAGACCAGCGCGTCGTAGTCCCCCTCCCAGAAGTCGAGGACGACCCGCTCGAGGTGGCCCTCGTCCATCTGGCCGTGGGCGACGGCGATGCGGGCCTCGGGGACGAGGTCGGCCAGGCGGGCCGCTACCCGGTCGATGTCGGCCACCCGGTTGTGCACGAAGAAGACCTGGCCTTCCCGGAGAAGCTCCCGGCGCAGGGCCTCGGCCACCGCCCGCTCGTCGTACTCGCCCACGTAGGTGAGGATCGGCTGGCGCTCGGCCGGCGCGGTGTTGAGGATCGTCAGGTCGCGGATCCCGGTGAGGCTCATCTCCAGGGTGCGGGGGATGGGCGTGGCGGTGAGGGTGAGGACGTCGACGTTGGTGCGCAGGCGCTTGATGGCCTCCTTGTGGGTGACGCCGAAGCGCTGCTCCTCGTCGACCACGAGGAGGCCGAGGTCGCGGAAGCGGACGTCCGCCGAGAGGAGGCGGTGGGTGCCGATGACGACGTCGACCGCGCCGTCGGCCAGGCCGTCGACCACCCGCTTGGCCTGGGCCGGGGTGAGGAACCGGGACAGCACCTCGACTCGCACGGGGTAGCCGGCGAAGCGCTCCGAGAACGTCTGGAAGTGCTGCTGGGCGAGGAGGGTGGTGGGGACGAGCACGGCCGTCTGCTTACCGTCCTGGGCGGCCTTGAACGCCGCCCGCACCGCGACCTCGGTCTTGCCGAACCCCACGTCGCCGCACACGAGACGGTCCATAGGCGTGGCGCGCTCCATGTCGGCCTTGACGTCGGCGATGGCCTTGGCCTGGTCGGGGGTCTCGGTGTAGGGGAAGGCCTCCTCCAGCTCGTGCTGCCACGGGGTGTCGGGCGAGAAGGCGTAGCCCGGGGTGTTGATGCGGGCGCGGTAGAGAGCCACCAGCTCCTCGGCGATCTCCTTGACCGCCGCCTTGACCCGGGCCTTGGTGCGCTGCCAGTCGGCGCCGCCGAGGCGGTTGACGTTGGGGGTGTCGCCGCCGGTGTAGTGGCGGACGGCGTCGATCTGGTCGGACGGCACGTACAGGCGGTCGCCGCCCCGGTACTCGAGCAGGAGGTAGTCCCGTTCGGCCCCACCGATGGCCCGCTTGACCATACCGCCGTAGCGGGCCACACCGTGCTGGTGGTGGACGACGTAGTCCCCGGGCTGCAGGTCGTCGAAGAAGGCCTGGGCGTCGGTGCGCCGGGGACGGGGACGGCGGTGGGCGCGGCGGCGCCCGGTGACGTCGCTCTCGACGAGGACGGCCAGGTGGAGCTCGGGCAGGACGAAGCCCCGCTCGAGCGGCTGGACCTCCACCCAGCCGTTGGACCGGGCGGGCGGGCCCTGGCCGTCCTCGATGACGGGAAGGGAGACGCCCTGCTCGGCCAGGAGGCCGGCCAGGCGCGCGGCCGAGCCCTTGCCGTCGGCGGCGACGACGACGGTGAAGTTGCGCTGCAGCAGGTCGGCGACCTGGCGGCCGAGCCGCTCGGGGTCGCCGAGGACCGGGTCCCAGCCGGTGGCCTGGACGGCCGGGGTGTCGGGGCGGTCGGCGGCGGGGACGACGGTCCACACCGGCGCCCGGGTGTGGGCGAGGAGGCGGTCGAAGGGCAGGTGGAGCCGGGGGAAGGCCCGCTCGGCCGACGCCCCCCACGTCTGGGCGAGGGTGGCGGCCAGCGCCGCCTCCTCGTCGGCCAGCTCGCCGGCCCGGTCGCGCATGCGGCGGGGCTCGACGAGGAGCACCTGGGCGTCGGGGCCGAGGAGGTCGACGATGGTGTGCTCTTCGTCGACGAGCCAGGGGAGCCAGGACTCCATCCCGTCGAAGGTCAGGCCCTCGGCCAGACGCTCCCACTGGTCGCGACCCCAGGGCTCGGTCCCGATCAGGGCGCCGGCCCGCGCCCGCACCTCGTCCGTCGGCAGCACCTCGCGGCAGGGGAAGATCTCGACGCAGTCGAGCGGGGCGGTGGCCCGCTGGTCGGTGACCGAGAACTCGGTGAGGCGGTCGACCTCGTCGCCCCAGAGGTCGATGCGCACGGGGGCGTCGGCGGTGGAGGCGAAGACGTCGACGATCGAGCCTCGGCGGGCGACCTCGCCCCGGTGCTCGACCACGTACTCGCGGCGGTAGCCGGCGGCGACCAGGCGCTCGACCAGGGCGATGGGGTCGACCACGTCGCCCTTGCGGACGACCACCGGGTCGACCTCCTCGACGTGGGGACCGAGGCGCTGGAGGAGGGCGCGCACAGGGGCCACGAGGATGCGGGGCGCCCGGGAGGGGTCGCGAAGGCGCCAGAAGGCCCGCAGGCGGCGGCCCATGGTCTCCACGCCGGGGCTGACCCGCTCGAACGGGAGGGTCTCCCAGGCGGGGAGCAGGTCGACGGCGTCGGGATCGAGGAAGGCGCGGAGGTCGGCGGCCAGGCGTTCGGCGTCGGCGGTGGTGGGGACGGCGACCAGCAGGGGGTGGCGGCCGGAGAGGTGGGTGAGGCCGGCGACGGTGAAGGCGCGGGCCGGGTCGGGGACGGCGAGGACGGCCGAGGCGCTGCCGACGAGCGTGGGCAGAGCCGGATGGTGACGGAGGAGAGGCGGGAGGTCCCGGAGGGTCACCTAGCGAGAGTACCGGCGCCCCCCGAGGTTGCTCGGGCGGTGCTCAGGTGTCGGCGGGCGGGCGGCCCGGCGGGAAGGCGGCCCGCCCTGCCGACACGGGTGCCAGCGGCTGCTGGCGGGGGCGGTCGGCGTCAGGCGCCGAGCTCGGCCAGCCGCTGGTCGATGGTGTCGCGAAGCCGCCTGAGCTCGGCGGCCTCGGTCCGGGTGTCCTTGGGGGCGTCGCCGCAGCACTCGCAGCCGCAGCCGCATCCCTCTTGTGCCGCGGTCACGGTCGTCATCGTCCCGCACCCGCAGCCGCACTGGTTCAGCGTCTGAGTGTCCATGGCTTCATGGTAGAACCCGGCCCTTAGGGCCAGGTCAACCCGCTCCTGGCATTGGGTCAGGAAAGTCGCGCAAATGCGCGACTTTCCTCACCCAGAGTGCGCTGTCACACCGCAGTGGCACCCTCGCGGCCCATGACCGCCGACGACCTCATCCAGATGCTCGCCGCCACCCAGCACGGCGTGGTCGCCCGTCGACAACTCCGCCAACTCGGTATCACGTGGTCGGCCCTTCGGTCGCGGATCGCCAAGGGCCTCCTTCTCGCACGTGGTCCGCACGCGCTGATCGTGGCCGGGTCCCCACCCACGTGGCAGCAGGAGCTCATGGTCGCCATGGTCGACGCCGGCCCTACGGCGGCCGTCTCCCACGAGTCGGCCGCCGCCCTGCTCGGCCTTCCTGGCTACTGGCCCGGACCGGTCGAGATTTCCCGGCGACGCGGACCCGAGCGCGGGTTGCCCATGGTGGGTGAGCTCCACGAGTCGCGGTACTTGCCCGATCACCACCTCACCGTGCTTGACGGCCTCCGCGTGACCACCCTGCCCCGGACGCTCTTCGACCTGGCCGGCGTGCGGGGCGCCCGCTTCGAGCGCACGAAGCGGGCGGTCGAGAACGCCGTGAGCCGCAACCCGGCTGTGCTGCCGGCCTTGCGCCGCATGCTCCCCGAGCTTGCCCGCTGTGGGCGGCCGGGCATTGCCGACATGCGGGAGATCCTGAGCGGATGGGAGGACGGCTATGTCCCGCCCGCATCGGGGCTCGAGGCCCGCGCCATCGGCCTTCTCGAGGAAGCTGGGATCTTCGCCGATCGCCAGGTCGACCTGGGCGGCGACAGCTGGATCGGCCGGGTCGACTTGCGCGTCAAAGGTGCTCCGGTCGTGATCGAGGTCGACAGCGCCGTCCACCACACCTCGCCGTCCGACCGCGACCGCGACCGGCGGCGAGACGAACAGCTGGCCGAGCTGGGTCTGACGGTCGTCCGGATCACCGAGGAAGATGTCTTCGTCCGACCCTGGGTCGTGCCGCTCGGGGTGGCCGAGGCCATAGACGCCGCTCGCTGGCCTGCTCCGGCGCGCTGAGAGCGCGAGATCACGCGACTTTCCTGACCCAATGCCCCGCCGGGGTCAGTTGAAGCGGTTCATGGCGGCGGTGGGGCCCTCGGCGAGGATGAGCTCGACGGCTTCGGCGGCCTCCTCGATGGCGACGTCGAGGTCGACCTGCTCGGCCTTGGACGGCCGGCGCAGGACGTAGTCGGCCCCCTCCATGCGCCCGGGCGGCTTCCCGATGCCGATGCGCACCCGGGTGAAGGCGCCCGAGTGGAGGTGGCTGCGCAGCGACTCCAGTCCGTTGTGGCCGGCCGTCCCGCCCCCCTCCTTGATCTTCACCCGGGCGGGAGGCAGGTCGAGCTCGTCGTGCACCACCACCAGTCGCGAGAGGCTGTCGGCGATCCCGTACCGGCGCACCAGGCGGGCCACCGACTCGCCCGACAGGTTCATGAACGTCTGCGGGAAGGCCAGGACCATGAGCTTGCCGTCGACCCGGGGCTCGGCCACCAGGGCCCGCTCCTTGCTCTTGCGCAGCGGCGTGCCGTGGCGGCCGGCCAGCAGGCCCACCACGTCCGCCCCGATGTTGTGCCGGGTCCCCTCGTAGCTCGGGCCGGGGTTGCCCAGGCCGACGACGACCAGGTCGGCGGCGGCGCCGGTCCGCTCTCGGAGCAGCTCTTACGCCCCCTGGCCTCCGCCGGCCTCGTTGCCGCCAGCGGTCTCCTCGCCCGCCGCCGACGCCGCACCCGCGGCGCCGGCGCCCTCGGCGGCGCCCTCGGCCGCCACCTCCTCGGGCGGGACGCCGGCCGCCTCGGCTGCCTCCGCCTCGACCGCCTCGACCTCGGCCGCCACGCGGGAGGCCTGCCCCGCCACCACCGGCTCCTCGAGGTCGAGGTCGGTGGTCACGCCCGCCGGCAACGGGAGGTCGCCGACGCGGATGACGTCGCCGATGTCCAAGCCGGAGATGTCGACCTCGATGGCGGCGGGGATGCTCGCCGGCGTGGCGTTCACGGTCAGCGTGAACAGCTGCTGCTCGATCAGGCCGTCGGCCCGCTGCACCTTCTCTGCCTCTCCCACCAGGTGCACCGGCACCTCGGCGGACACCACCTCGTCCCGCCGGACGATCACGAAGTCCACGTGCGCCACCGTCCCCCGTACCGGGTCGCGCTGCAGCTGGCGAGCCATGGCCAGGTACTGGGCTCCGTCGACGTCGAGGTTGATCAACGCGTTGAGGCCCGCCTCCTGGCTGAGGGCGAGGCGCAGCGACCGGCCGTCCACGGCCACCGACTGAGGATCGATCCCGTGCCCGTACAGGACCGCTGGGATCTTCCCGGCGGCCCGCAGGCGGCGGGCGGCGGCACTGCCCGTGGGCCGTCCGGGCTCGGCGGCGAGGGCTACCTCTTCCATGTCGCGCGTCCTCCTGGGGCGGTGCGTGGGAGCGCGCCCAGCCTACCGGCCGCTCGGCTCCCGCCCAGCCGACTCAGCTCTGGTTCTCGCCGCCGAAGATCTCCGACACCGACGTGTCCTCGAAAACCGCATCCAACGCGTCGGCGATGATCTCGGCCACCGACAGCACCTCGATCTTGTCGATGTGGCGGTCCTCCTCGAGCGGGAGGGTGTCGGTGATCACGACCTTGGAGATCACCGAGTTCTTGAGGCGGTCGATGGCCGGGTCGGACAGCACGCCGTGGGTCGCCATGGCGTGGACCTCCACCGCCCCGTGCTCGACCAGCTGCTCGGCCGCCGCGCACATCGTGCCGGCGGTGTCGATCATGTCGTCGATGAGCACGCACACCCGACCGTCGACCTCCCCGACCACGTCGAGGGCCATGACCTGGTTGGCCACGCCGCGCGGCCGCCGCTTGTGCACGATGGCCAGGTCGGCCTGCAGGTGCTGACTGAAGCGCTCGGCCACCTTCACCCGGCCGGCGTCGGGCGACACGATCACCACGTCGCTGCCGAGGCTCTGGCGGACGTAGTCGGTGAGCACCGGCATGGCGGTGAGGTGGTCGAAGGGGACGTCGAAGAAGCCCTGGATCTGCCCCGAGTGCAGATCGACGCTCACCACCCGGTCGACGCCCGCGGTGGTGAGCATGTTGGCCAGCAGCTTGGCCGTGATCGGCTCCCGCCCCGAGGCCTTGCGATCCTGGCGGGAGTACCCGTAGAAGGGGCAGACGGCGGTGATGCGCTTGGCCGACGCCCGCCGGGCGGCGTCGATCATGATCAGCTGCTCCATGATCGACTCGTTGACTGGGCGGGAGTGGGTCTGGACGAGGAACACGTCGGAGCCGCGGATCGACTCGCCGAAGCGGCAGTGCACCTCGCCGTTGGCGAACTCGGCGAGGTTGTGCTCGCCCAGCTCCACGTCCAGGTGGCGGGCGATGGCCTCCGCCAGCGGGAGGTTCGACCTTCCGGCGAACAGCTCCAACCGCCTCTTGGGGATGAACTCCATGGCGCTACACGCTCTCTTCGCCCGCCGTTGCAGTGTAGAACGGCCCGGTCGTGAACCCCTCGGGCACGTGGCTCCCGGCGGCGAGGAAGGCGAACGGGCCCACGGAGGCGTCCGGGCCGATCTCGGCGTCGTAGCCGACGGTGGTCTCGATGCGCGACCGCTCGCCCACCGCGCAGTCCACCAACCGGACGTCGGGCCCGAGGACGGCTCCGGCGCCGACGACGGTGCGGCCCTGCAGCATCACGTTCGGTTGCAGGACGACGTCGGTCGCCAGCTGGGCGTGGGCGTCGACGACGGTGCGGGCGGGGTCGACCATGGTCACGCCCACCTTCATCCACTCGGAGTTGATCCGCCGGCGCAGCTCGGTCTCGGCTACCGCCAGCTGGAACCGGTCGTTGACCCCGACCGTCTCCATGGGGTCCTCGGCGGTCAACGCGGCGACCCGGTGGCCGGCCTGGGCCAGCACGCCGACCACGTCGGTGAGGTAGTACTCGCCCTGGGCGTTCTCGGGGCTCAGCCGGCGGAGGGCAGGGGCCAGCAGGCCGCGGCGGAAGCAGTAGATCGAGGTGCCCACCTCTTCGATCTCCCGCTCCGCCTCGGTGGCGTCGCCCTGCTCGACGAGCCGCCGTACCCGGCCCTCCTTGTCGCGCAGCACCCGGCCGTAGCCGGTGGGGTCGTCCAGCCGGGCGGTCAGCACGGTGGCGGCGGCGTCGGTGCGGCGGTGCTCCTCGACCAGCTGGTGAAGCGTCTCGGGCGTGATCAACGGAGTGTCGCCGGGCAACACCACGATGTCGCCGTCGTCGATGTCGTCGTCGGGGAAGGCGGTGAGGGCGACCGAGACGGCGTCGCCGGTGCCGCGGCCGATGTGCTGCTCGACGAAGTCGATGACCAGGTCGGCCGGCGCCTCCTCGTGCAGCGTCTTGGTGACCCGCTCGGCGCCGTGGCCCACGACGACCACCGCCCGGTCGACGTAGATCAGCGACAGGGCGTCGAGCACGTGCAGCAGCATCGCCCGCCCGCACAGAGGATGGAGGGGCTTGGGGAGCGCCGACTTCATTCGCGTTCCCGCGCCCGCCGCCATCACCACAGCAGACAGGGGACGCAGCCTCACGCCCTCCTTTCTACCCGTTCGTGCGCTCGGGGGTCAGGACTCGAACCTGAACCGGACAGCTCCAAAGGCTGCCGTGCTGCCAATTACACCACCCCCGAAGACGGGCATGGTCGAGGCTACCGGGAGCGGGCTCACGCCTGTCCCGCGCAACCGCTACCCTGTCCGGGCTCATGGG
>DATACM010000040.1:0-5649 GCA_036259055.1 Acidimicrobiales bacterium
CGTCGCCACCGCGGTGGCGGACCGCCGGCTGGCCTGGGCGCTGGACCGGATCCTCGACGACCCCGGGCTCGGCGCCGCCCGGGACCGGACCTGCGTCTCGGTTCGCAACCCCGCCGGCCGGCCGGCCTACGCCCGCAACCCGGCCATGCCGCTGATCCCCGCCTCCACCACCAAGGTCCTCACCGCCGCCGCCGCCCTCGCCCGGCTGGGCCCCGAGTTCCGCTTCACCACCGAGGTCCGCGCCCCCGCCCCCCCCGCCGACGGGACGGTGATGGGTGACCTGTGGTTCGTCGGCGCCGGTGACCCTCTCCTGGCCACCGGCGACTTCGCCGCCGTGGCCGGCTACCACCGGACCCCCCGCCTGGCGTCGCCCCTCGAGGTCCTGGCCGACCGCATCACGGCCGCCGGCGTGCGCCGCGTCGCCGGGCGGGTCGTGGGAGACGAGAGCCGCTACGACGGCCAGCGCTACCTGCCGACCTGGAGCCCCGGCTACATCACCCAGGGCGCCATCGGCCCCCAGAGCGCCCTGACCGTCAACGGCGGCTTCACCCAGTGGGAGCCACGGGAGGTCGCCGCGCCCGCCCCGGCGACGCACGCCGCGGCCGTGCTGACGTCGCTCCTGCGGGCCAGAGGCGTCATGGTGGGAGGAGAGGCGGGCGAGGGCAAGGCGCCGGCGGGGACCACGGTGGTCGCCAGCATCGAGTCACCGCCGCTCTCCGAGGTGATCGCCGTACTGCTCCAGGAGAGCGACAACCTCACCGCCGAGCTCCTGGTCAAGGAGCTGGGAGCGCGCTTCGGGGGAGCGGGGACGACCGCGGCCGGGCTCGAGGTGGTGCGCTCGACCCTCGCCTCTCTGGGCCTCGGCACCGATGGCCTGGCCTGGGCCGACGGCTCGGGGCTCGACCGCTCGAGCCGTCTCAGCTGCGACGCCCTGCAGACGGTGCTGGCTCGCGACGGCGAGCAGGGGGTGGTCAGCCGCGGCCTCCCGCTGGCGGGCCGCAACGGCACCCTTGCCCGGCGGTTCACGGCCGGCCCGGCCGCCGGCCGCGTCCGGGCCAAGACCGGCTCCCTCCAGGGCGTCACCGGCCTGGCCGGGTGGGCGACCACCAACGACGGCCGCGCGGTGCAGTTCGCCCTGCTGGCCAACGACCTCCCCGGCGACGGCGCCGGGTTCGGGCTGCAGGACCGGGTGGCCAACGTGCTCGGCTCCTACCCGCAGGCCCCGCCGCCCGGCGAGCTCGCCCCCCGGCCTCCCACCGCGGCCCCGGCGTGACCGTCTCCGGCCTGCCCATGTTCCCGCTGGGCACCGTGCTCTTCCCCCACGCCCTGTTGCCGCTGCACGTGTTCGAACCGCGCTACCAGTCCCTCGTCCGCCACTGCCTGGCGGGCGACGGCCAGCTGGGCGTCGTCCTGATCGAGCGGGGCAGCGAGGTGGGGGGCGGCGACGTCCGTTTCCCGGTGGGCACCCGGGCGCGTCTCCTCGAGGCCGTCCCCCTGGGCGACGGCCGGTGGTACCTCGTCGTGGTCGGGACCGACCGCATACAGGTGACGCGCTGGCTTCCCGAGGACCCGTTCCCCCGGGCCGACGTCGAGCTGCTCCCCGACGAGGACGGGACCCCCCCAGACAGCGGCCGGGACGCGGTCGAGCGCCTCCTGCGCCGGGCGCTCGCCCTCAAGGCGGAGCTCGGCGAGCCGGCGGCGCCGGCCACCGGCCCTCTCGACGACCGCATCGCCGTGGCGGCGTGGCAGGCGGCAGCCATGGCGCCCCTCGGGCCGGTCGACGCCCAGCGGCTGCTGGAGGCGGCGGGTACCGGCGAGCGCCTGCGGCTGCTCGAGGCCATGCTCGACGAGGAGGTCGCCGTGCTGGCCCACCGCGTGGCCGAAGCGGGCTAGGAGCGCCCGCCCGCCGACTAGGTTGTCCCCCGGCAGGCGGCGGGACAAGGAGACTGCGTGGCAAAGCCCAAGCGGGAGGCGGACGACATCGGCACGCTGCTCCGCGACATCGCGCGGCTCGTCGTCGGCTACGTCAAGCAGGAGACGATCGAGCCCGTCCGCGGCCTGGGCCGCTTCCTCGGGTTCGGCGCCGCCGGCGTCGTGGTCGGGGGCATCGGCCTGTTCCTGCTCGTGCTCGGTGGTCTGCGCCTGCTCCAGGAGGAGACCGGCTCGGCGTTCCGCGGCCACCTCTCGTTCTTGCCCTACGTGATCGCCCTGGTGGTCTGCGGAGCGGTGGCCGGCCTGGCCGTGCGAGCCGGCACCCGGACGATCGACGACCGGAAGGACACCCGATGACCGCCCCGACCTCTGGCCGCATCACCCGCGATGAGATCGAGACCAAGATCCGCCAGCTCCAGGGTCACGTCGAAGAGACGGCCGAGGCGGCCAAGGGACCGGCGCTGATCGTGGCGGCCGGCGTCGGGCTCTTCCTCCTCACCGTCTCGTTCCTCCTCGGGAAGCGGCGGGGGAGGAAGAAGACCACCACCGTGGAGATCCGGAGGGTCTGATGCCCCGGCCACGGCTGACCCGCATGGGCGCGGTGCGCGGCGTGCTCGGAGGGTCGAAGGCCTGGTTCGCCGTGTGGGTGGTGGCGGGTGGCTTCAGGATGCTCGGCAAGGTTTTCCGCAAGGAGCCCGAGGTCGTCTACTCCGAGGACCTCCGGCCGGGCGAGTCGCTGGTGATCACCCACCTCACCCACCACGTGGGCTGACCGCTCAGGGGGGCGTCGTCTCCCAATAGCGGTGGGAGGACGCGAAGATGGCCGGATGCCGTCGCCCGTCGCCAGCGGCCGTCCGTTCGCGGCCGGAGAGCGTGTCCTGGTGGTCGACGCCAAGGACCGGCGCTACCTGGTGACGCTCCGCGAGGGAGGGGAGTTCCACACCCACGCCGGGGTGACGCCGCACGCCGACATCATCGGCAAGGAGGAGGGGCTCACCGTCCGGTCGGGCACCGGTGCCCGCTACCTGGTCGTGCGGCCGACGCTCTCCGACTTCGTCCTGGCCATGCCCCGGGGGGCGCAGGTCGTCTACCCGAAGGACATCGGGCCCCTGCTCGTGCTGGCCGACATCTTTCCCGGAGCGCGGGTCCTCGAGGCAGGCGTCGGGTCGGGGGCGCTGTCCATCGCCCTGCTGCGGGCGGGCGCCGACCTGGTCGGCTATGAGGTCCGCCCCGACTTCGCCGCCAAGGCCCGGGCCAACGTCGCCTCGTTCCTCGGCGAGGGCACCTCCTACCGGGTGGAGGAGCGCGACGTGTATGCCGATATCGACGAGGTGGACCTCGACCGGGTCGTCCTCGACCTGCCCGAGCCGTGGCGGGTGGTCAAGCACGCCGCTGCCGCCATGCGCCCCGGGGCGATCCTGGTCGCGTACCTGCCGACCATCGGCCAGGTCGTCCAGCTCCGGGAGTCACTCGCCACCACCGGCTTCGGCCTCGCCCGCACCATCGAGGTGCTCGAGCGGTCGTGGCACGTGGAGGGGCCTTCCGTGCGCCCCGACCACCGCATGGTGGCCCACACCGGTTTCCTGACCGCCGCCCGCCTCCTGGCGCCCGGGCCGTGAACCTCCTCGACGTCGCCATCATCGCCCTGCTCGTCTCGGCGGTGGCCGGCGGGTACCGCATCGGCCTGGTCGAGGGCGCCACCGCCTGGCTGCTGCTGGCCCAGGGCCTGGTGGCGGTCACCCTCGTCCTGCCCGCCATCGACCGGGCCCTCGGCCGGACGAATCCCGGGTCGGCGCTGGCCCTGGAGGCGCTGCTGTTCGTCGGCATCGGGTTCGCCGGGTGCTTCGCCGGGCGCTGGATGGGTCGGGTGTTCCGCCGCGCCCTGGTACCGCCCGAGCTGACCGAGCGGGACAGGGTGGCGGGGGCGGTGGCCGGCCCGGTGGCCGTCCTCCTCCTGTTCTGGCTGCTGGCCCTGCCCGCGATGTCCCAGTCGCCCGGCTACTTCGCCCGCCAGGCCCACCGGTCGCTGCTGGCCCGGGGCCTCGACGCCGCCCTGCCCCCGCCTCCGGACACCACCCGGGCGTTCAGCCGGCTCACCGGCCCCGCCGGCATGCCCGAGGTCTTCGCCAGCCTCGACCCCCTCCTCGCCGAGATCGACCCCCCGGGGAGGTCGGGGCTCACCCCCCAGACGGTCGCCCGGGTCTCGGCCAGCACGGTGAAGGTCGAGGGCGAGGCGTGCCGCCTGCCCCGCCGCGGCACCGGCTTCACCGTCGCCCCCGAGGTGGTGGTGACGAACGCCCACGTGGTGGCGGGGCAGCGCCAGACGTCGGTCGTGCGCCCGGACGGCTCCCGCTTGGCGGCGGTGGTCACCGCCTACGACCCCGACCGGGACCTGGCCCTGTTGCGGGTCAAGGACCTGGGCCAGCGCCCCCTCCCGCTGGCCGACGCCGACGTGCGGACCACCGCCGCCGTGTTCGGCCATCCCGACGGCCAGGAGGACCTCCAGGTCTCACCGGCGCTGATCCGCCGCCAGCTCCTGGCCAAGGGCCTCGACCTCTACGCCGACCACACGATCCGCCGCGACGTCCTCGTGCTGGCCGCCACCCTCCGGCCCGGCAACTCGGGCTCGGCTGTCGTCAACTCAGACGGCTCGGTGGTGGGCGTGGCCTTCGCCATCTCGGTGGTGACGAGGGACCAGGCCTTCGCCCTGACCACCGACGAGCTGGAGAAGGTCCTGGCCGTCAACGGCCGCACCCCGGTGAGCACGGGAGAATGCGTGTTCTAGGGGGATGGCGGCCCTTGCCGCTGGCCGCCCACGCCGCCGAAGGCGGCCGCTACGGCTGGCGGCACGAAGAAGAGGTTTTCAGCGCGGAGGGAGGTCGGCTTCGCCGGCCGACCGGAGCACGATCAACTCGCCGAGCAACTTCTGGTTGCGAGGCGAAACTAGTTCACCTCGATGAAGATGCACTCGCCGGGGCACTCCTCGGCGGACTCGATGGTGGCGTCCTCCTGGCCGGCGGGAACCGTGGCCAGGCCCTCGACCCCCCCCGGTAGGGTCTTGCCGTTCTCCCGGACGTAGGCCAAGCCGTCGTCGAGGAGGGTGAACACCTCGGGCGCGATCTCCTCGCACAGCCCGTCGCCGGTGCAGAGATCCTGGTCGATCCAGACCTTCATGGCCATCTTGCTCGCCTGCCTCGTCTCGTCGGTGCGAACGGTCCGGGAGCGTCACCGCCAGCCATCGGCGGGCGGCCCGTCCCCTGTCTCAGACAAATTTACCCGGAAATCGCCGGGAAAACCAACCACCGGAGGGTACCCTCGGTCAGCAGGGGGGAGGTGTATGTTGGCCCGCAGGCCGCGAAGAGCCGAGGAGGTGGTGGCAGCGTCCAGCTCCGAGTACGAACGCAGGCTCGCCGCCTACGAGCAGGAGGTCGGCGGGCTCCTCGAGCAGGTCAAGTCGCTCGAGGAGGAGGTCGTCCAGCTCCGGCGCAAGCTCCAGGACGCGCCGAAGCGCGTGCGGACGCTGGAGGAGCGGCTGCTCGAGACCAAGGGCCAGCTGGCCCAGGCCGTCTCCCAGAACGAGAAGCTCACCTACACCCTCCGTGAGGCGCGCGAGCACATCGCCGAGCTGCGCCAGGAGGTCGAGAAGCTCACTCAGCCACCGTCGGCCTACGGCACCTACCTGGGCACCAACGACGACGGCACCGTCGACGTGTTCTC
>DATACM010000041.1:0-2591 GCA_036259055.1 Acidimicrobiales bacterium
CCGTCGGGCTGTGGCTGGGCGACACCGAGAACACCACCGTCGTCACCCACCTGCTGGCCGACCTCGTGGGTCGAGGGCTGTCGGCCGCCGGGGGCCTGCTGGTCGTCATCGACGGGGCCAAGGCCCTCGCCCGGGCGGTGCGCAAGGTGTTCGGCGACCAGGCGCTGATCCAGCGCTGCACCATCCACAAGCGGGCGCAACGTTGCCGACCACCTGGCCGAGTCTGAGCGAGGATGGGTCGACCAGCGCCTTGCCCGGGCGTTCAACCACGCCGACGCCGACGCCGGGCTGCGCCAGGCCCGCGACCTCGCCCGCCAGCTCGAGGTGCGCTGGCCCGACGCCGCGGCCAGCCTGCGGGAGGGGCTCGACGACATGTTCACCGTGCGCCGTCTCGGCGTCGGCGACCGGTTGGCCAAGACGCTCACGTCGACCAACCCGATCGAGTCGATGATCTCGATCGGCAAGACCACGACCCGCAACGTCAAGCGCTGGCGGGACGGCACGATGATCAAGCGCTGGATGGCTGCCGGCATGCTGAACGCCGAACGCAGCTTCCGTCGTGTGAAGGGCTGCAAGGACATGCCCACCTTGGTGGCTGCCCTCGCCCGTCACGTCGAAGCCGTCACACCCTCATGCGAGAATGAGGAGGTCGCATAGCCGACTCGGGCCGTCACCGATCTTCAACAACGATCGGGACATCCTCCGTGGACCGTCCAACCGGGGAAGGCGACAAGGGTTCCCCGGGTGCGGGGCATAGCGGCGCGGTGATGCACAAAGTGCATCACGAGGTCGCCGCCCTCGTAGTCGTCGGCGGTGCTGAGCTGGACAGAGCCGGCGAACTTACGGCATGCGGCACCGGCGTGCAGGTCTTGATGAGGGGCGAACCGTTGCCCTGGCCGGTAGTGCTGCACTCGCACGTCCCACCGGTCAAGCTCGAGGTTCCACCACAGGGCGTTGGCCTCGGCGAACCGTCCAAGGATGGCCGCCTCGTCATCCGGCTCGAGCTCGATGAGGTGATAGTCCGCGTGTCCGCCGGGAGTCGGCCGGACGGCCATGGCAGCGGCGACGAGGCGGTCACAGATCTCCTCCGGTAGCGCCAGCGGGTGCGGCGGTTCGAACGCATCGGCGATGGCGTACGCGGGCTCGGTATCGCCATCGGGCGGCAGGTAGGAGAGGAGCCGACTTCGCGGCCAGTTCCCAACCGCCCACCCGGTGCTCAGCGGCGTGGCCAACTCGCCTGTCCGCAGCGGATCGTCAGGGCGTCGATCGCAGTCAGTGGTCGCCCGAGGCGTCGCTCGAGGTCGTTCCGGAAGGTGATCGGTCGGGCGTACTGGTAGTCGTTCACACCGAAGGCGAACTCGCACTCGGGGCACAGGTTCTTGACGGCTGAGGTGTACAGGTTCTCCGCCTGCCCGAACGTAGGGGCAGCCTCGCTGTCGAACAGCACGCTCAGCACGTCGTCGGGCGAAACGCCCTTGCGCCGTACCTCGCAGACGAGTCGCCCAGCTTGAGAACGACCTGGGCGGCGGCCGGATCGCTGGTATCCACCCACCCAAAACCGACTCGTCGGACGTCGGCGAGGAACAGAGCCTCGGGACTCGGGTGAACCCGCTGGCCGGCGATAGGGACGGAGGCTGGCCAGTCCTCCTCTCCATAGCCGTACACCGCCACTTCGGGGTAACGGTCGGCCAGCATCCTTGCCCTACCGCCTTGGAACGAAGGCGGTAGGTGGATCTCGAGAAGGGTTGCACCGGCTGCTCGCAACCTCGCGGGCCCGTACTCGTCGGACGAGCCAGGATCACCCAACCGCCGTCCCCAGAGGTCCACCTTGGCGAGGATGGCGTCGTCGTCCGAAGTGTGGAGAGCGCTTACGTCCTCGACGCCGCGGACTCCACACGTGCACCCTTCGGCGGGCGCCGGGTGTTTCTCAACGGTGCACGTAGAGACCACTCTCCATGCTGGCCACGTGCGCGTCTTCGTGTAGCAGGGCCGCTGTGTGAACCGATCGAGCAACGCCCCGTCGTCGCCGAACCGCGAGCTGGCCTACCTCAAACGCTGACATCCAACCCACTCGGATGTGACCAAGTTGTGACCACAACCTGCACCTTGATGCATCCCACGCATGGCCGGAACGCTTTGACCAGCATCTTCACGGCCGCCGAGCCGTGCCCGGAGCGGGATTCGAACCCGCACGCCCTTTCGGACAAAGGCTTTTGAGGCCTCCGCGTCTACCGTTCCGCCATCCGGGCAGCGGGTCCACGGTACCCCTGAGCGCAGGGAAGGGACGCGAGCGAGCCCCAAGGAAGGCCGTCGGCGTCGCCCTTTCGGGCGTCGCCTCGGTTTCCCCCTCGGGGCTCGACGATCACCATAAGGCCGGCGGCCCCGGGACGTCAACAGGTTTTCGCCAGGGTCACACCCCCCACTCGGGCGCCTGGGCGAGGAGGAACCGGCTGACCGCCAGGCTGCGGTCGAGCACGTCGCACAACAGCTCCTCGCCGGCGAGGACCCGGGCGAGGGAGACCTGTTGGCGGGCCACGACGGTGAGGCTGCGTTCGGGTGCGTCGGTGACCGACCCGAACGAGTCGATGGCG
>DATACM010000042.1:0-2977 GCA_036259055.1 Acidimicrobiales bacterium
CGACGGCGGCGGCGCCGGCGCGTCACTCCGGGGGCGGCGGCCCTGGTCGGCGCGGTCGCGCGGCCCGCGGTCACGTGGCGCCCGCTCCCGGGACGGTCGTTCCTGGCGCCGGTCGGGCGCCGAGCGATCCTCACCTGCTTCGGGGCGCGGGCGGGGGCGCACGCGGTCACGCTCGTCGGGAGCACCCTCCGACCGCGCCGAGGGGCGGGCGTCGCGCCTGGGTTGACGCCGGTCGGGACGGTCCCGGCCCTCCCGACGGTCGCCCGCCGGGCGGCGGTCGCCGTCACGCCGCGCCCGCTCCACCGGCGGGCCGCCGTCATGGGTGACCGGGAGCTCCTGGCGTCCGGAGCCGATGATCGAGAGCCGGTCCGGCTCGGGCCGCTTGGCGCGCGGCGGGAACAGGGCGGTGACCCGGGTGCCGTCCAGGTCGATCTCGCAGTCGGCTCGCACGACGTCGCCGACCTTGGCCCCGGGGAACAGCAACGACGCATCCAGGGTGCCCTTGGGCTGACGGGCGCCGGCGGCACGCCACGTCCAGGTGCCGTCGGGGCGCGAGCTGGTGAGCTCGATGTCGATGCGCGGCACGACCCTCAACCTAATTGCTGGACGGGCCTCCCGCCGCCGCCGGCCACCGCCGGTCAGCCGACGACCACCGCTCCCTGCATGCCGTGGAGCTGGTGGAACCGGCAGAAGAAGAGGGCATGGCCCGACGCCGGCGCCTTGATCGTCACCGTCCGGCGGCCGCCCGCCTCCAGCTCGAGGTCGACGCCCAGGTCGGGACCGGTGAAGGTGTGGCGCGTCGTCCCTTCGTTGTGGAGCTCGATGGCGAACTGCCTGCCCGCCGACGCCTTGATGTAGGTCGGGGCGAAGTAGGCGTCGTAGGCGTCGACCTCGAGGTCGTCGCTCGCCGTCTTGGTTCCGTGCTCGTTGGTCTTGCCCTCCAGCGCGACCGGCGGGCCGTCGCCGCCACAGCCGGAGGCGGCCAGCGCGACCGCGGTGGCGACCGCCGCGAGCCAACGTCTCATCCGCCGCACCCTACGTCGACGCCGCCGGTTCCTCCCACCGCGGCCGGGGAATGATGCTGGGGTGTCGTCGGGCGACGACTTCACCCTCGGAGTCGAGGAGGAGTTCCTCCTCGTCGACCCGGAGACGCGCCGGCTCGTGCCCCGCGCCGAGGACGTGCTGGCGGACGCCCGCGCCGACGGGCAGGGCAAGGTCGACCACGAGCTCCAGCTCGTGCAGGTGGAGGCCGGCACCGCGGTGTGCCGGACGCTCGACGAGCTCCGCTCCCAGGTCCTCGCCCTGCGATCGGCGCTGGCCGACGCCGCCGAACGAGCCGGCTGCCGCATCGCCTCGTCCGGAAGCCACCCGTTCTCACCCTGGGACGACAGCCGGGTCACGCCGAAGCCCGCCTACCTGCGCCTCGAGCGGGACTACCAGCTCGTGACGCGCGAGCAGCTGGTGTGCGGCTGCCACGTCCACGTCGGCATCGTCGACGCCGAGATGGCCGTCCGGGTCATGAACCGGGTGCGGCCCTGGCTCCCCACCGTGCTGGCCGTCGCCGTCAACTCGCCCTTCTGGCTGGGCGACGACACCGGGTACGCCAGCTTCCGCACCGAGATGTGGCGGCGCTGGCCGCTGGCGGGGACGCCCGACGTCTTCTCGTCGCGGGCCGAGTACGACGAGCTGGTCGAGCTCATGCTCAAGACGGGCGCCATCGACGACCCCGCCCGCATCTACTGGGACATCCGGCCGTCGGCGCGCTTCGACACCCTGGAGTTCCGCGTGACCGACGCATGCCTGCGGGTCGACGAGGCGGTCATGGTCGCCGGGCTCTTCCGGGCCCTGGCCCGCACCGCGCGGGATGAAGAAGTGGCTGGTCGCCCCGTCGTGAAGGTCCGGCCCGAGATGCTGCGGCCGGCGGTGTGGCGGGCCGCCCGCTACGGCATCGACGGCGAGCTCATCGACCTGGTGGATGGTCGGTCACTACCAGCGCGGGAGGCGGTCCGCGATCTCCTCGTCCGCCTGCGCCCGGTCCTCGAGGACGCCGGTGACTGGGACGACGTCGAGCGCCTGGTCGAGCGGGTCCTCAGTGAGGGGACCGGGGCCACCCGCCAGCGGCGCGCCTTCGCCCGCCGAGAGAAGCTCACCGACGTCGTCGACATGGTCGTCGCCGAGACGGTGGCAGGCTGACGCGTACCCAGGCGAGGTCTACCCGCCAAGGTGCTCGCCGAGCTGTAACGCTCAGGCCCGCCGGCTCGACTGCATCTTCATGGAGGACGTGTCACCCGCCGGGGCCCGGCTCTACGCTCGGGTAAGTGGACGACGACGCCGTGCTGGTGGAACGTCTGCGGGCGGGGGACGAGAGGGCGTTCGAAGCGCTGGTGCGCCGTTACCACACCTCACTGCTGCGACTGGCTGAGACGATGGTCCCGAGCCGCGCCATCGCCGAAGAGGTCGTCCAAGAGACGTGGCTGGGCGTGGTGCGGGGCGTGGGGCGCTTCGAGGGGCGCTCGTCGTTGCGGACGTGGTTGTTCCACATCCTCCTGAACCGGGCGCGCAGCGCCGGCTCCCGGGAGGTGCGGCGGGCGCCGGGCCGGCCCGACTGGGTGCCCGCGGTCGACCCTGCCCGCTTCGGGCCGGACGGGGCCTGGGTCGACCCGCCGACGCCGTGGCCGGACGACGTCGAGGATCGGCTGACCGCGGGTGCGCTGGCCGGACGGGTACGGGCGGGTATCGCCGAGCTGCCCTGGCAGCAGCGACAGGTCGTCACCCTTCGCGACGTCGAGGGCCTGGCCGCCGCCGACGTGTGCGAGCTGCTGGGCATCAGCGAGGGCAACCAGCGGGTCCTCCTGCACCGGGGACGGTCGCGGGTCCGCCGCATGCTCGACGCCGAGCTGGGGAAGGGCTGAGCCGTGCTCCTCCGCCGTCGCCGCGCCATGGTCTGCAGGGAGGTCGTCGAGGCCGTCACCGAGTA
>DATACM010000043.1:0-5321 GCA_036259055.1 Acidimicrobiales bacterium
CCTGGTGGGGGGCGGGCGGCGGGCCGCCTCCACGACGACGGGGGTGGGCGCCGACGCCCTCCGGAGCCTCGTCGAGGGGACGCTCGGGGCGGCGGCCGTGCGCCCGCCCGACCCGGGGTGGCCGGGACTGGCCCCGCCGGCGGCGGTCGCCGAGCTCGACCGGTACGACCCGGATACGTCGGGGGCCTCGCCCGACCGCCGGGCGGACGTGGTCGCCGCCTTCGTCGGCGCCGACCTGGGCCTGGCCGGTGCCGGGTACTGCGAGACCAGCGGGTGGGAGGTGGCCTTCGCCAACTCGGCCGGCCAACGGGCGGGCGGCCGGGTGTCGAGGGCGTCGATCGACGCCATCCATCGCACCGCCACCTCCGACGGGCTGGGGTGGCAGGCCGCGACCCGCCTGGCCGAGGTGGACGGGGCCGCCGCCGGCCGGGTCGCGGCGGCCAAGGCCCGGGCCGGCGCCGAGCCCGCCGACCTTCCGCCCGGCCGCTACGAGGTGGTGCTGGAGCCGGCGGCGGTGGCCGACGTCGTCGGCTTCCTCCTCGGGGGCTTCAGCGCCAAGACCCATGCCGAGGGACGGTCGTTCGTGCGCCTGGGCGAGGCCCAGCTCGACCCCCGGGTGACGCTCTGCGACGACGTGGGCGCGCCGGGCACGTTGGGCCTGGCGTTCGACGCCGAGGGCACGCCCCGGCAGGCGGTCGACCTGGTGGTGTCCGGGGTGTCGGCGGGCCTGTACCACGACCGCCGCACCGCCCGTCGGGCGGGGGTTGCCAGCACCGGCCACGCCGTGGTGGGCGGCGAGAGCTTCGGCCCCATGGCGAGGAACCCCGTCCTCTCCCCGGGCGACCGGTCCCTCGAGGAGCTGGTCGGCTCGGTCGACCGGGGTCTGCTCGTCTCCGACCTCTGGTACACGAGGGTCCTCGATCCCAAGACCCAGGTCGTCACCGGCCTCACCCGCAACGGAACGTTCCTCGTCGAGGGAGGAGAGGTCGTGAGCGGGGTGCGCAACCTCCGCTTCACCCAGTCCTACGCCGAGGCCCTCGGCCCCGGCCGGGTCCTCGACGTCGGCCGCGACGCCCGCCTGCGCGAGTCCGGGGCGGTCGTCCCCAGCCTCCGCCTGGCCTCCTGGCAGTTCACCAGCTGAGGTGGCGGTGCCAGGCGCGCGTTCCGGGCGAGGCCACTGATGGGGATCGTCGCCGAGGACGTCGCCCGGGTCCGCGCCGCCTCCGACCTGGTGGCCATCGCCGGCGAGCACCTTGCCTTGCGGCGGGTGGGCCGGCGGTGGGTGGGCCTGTGCCCGTTCCACGCCGAGAAGACGCCCTCCTTCTCGGTCAACCAGGAGGAAGGGCTCTACTACTGCTTCGGCTGCGGGGCGAGGGGAGACGCCATCACCTTCGTCCGGGAGGTCGAGCACACCGACTTCGCCGAGGCGGTGGAGCGGCTGGCCGCACGGGCCGGCATCCAGCTCCGGTACGACGACGCCGCCACCGGGGCGGAGCGCCAGCGGCGGACCGCTCTGGTCGAGGCCATGGGCCGGGCGGTGGAGTGGTACCACCGGCGCCTGCTCTCGGCGCCCGACGCCGCCCCCGCCCGGGCCTACCTGCGCTCCCGCGGCTACGACGGCGAGGTCGTGCGGTTCTACCGGCTGGGCTGGGCGCCCGACGAGTGGGACGCCCTGTGCCGGGCCCTCGACCTCCCCCTCGACGTGCTCCGCGACACCGGCCTGGGCCTGCTCAACCGCCGCCACCGCCGCCAGGACACGTTCCGGGGCCGGATCATGTTCCCGATCTTCGATGTCCGGGGCGACCCGGTCGCCTTCGGCGGCCGGGCCCTGCCCGGCGGCCCGCCGCCCAAGTACCGCAACTCGCCCGAAACGCCCCTCTACTCGAAGTCGAGCGTTCTCTACGGGCTCAACTGGGCGAAGGGCTCCGTGGTGGAGAAGGGAGAGGTGGTCGTCTGCGAGGGCTACACCGACGTCATCGGGCTGCGCCGGGCCGGCGTCCCCCACGCGGTGGCCACCTGCGGGACGGCGCTCGCCGAGCAGCACTTCCACACCCTCAAGAACTTCGCCCGCCGGGTGGTGCTGGCCTTCGACGCCGACGCCGCCGGCCAGGCGGCGGCCGAGCGCCTCTACCAGTGGGAGCGGCGCTACGAGCTGGACGTGGCGGTGGCCGCCATGACCGCCGGCACCGACCCCGGGCAGCTGGCCGAGGACGACCCCGACGCCCTCCGCCGGGCCGTCGGCTCGGCCAAGCCCTTCCTCGCCTTCCGCCTCGAACGGGCGCTGGCCGGCGCCGACCTGCGCTCCCCCGAGGGCCGGGCCCGCGCCGCCCAGGCGGCGGTGGCGGTGGTGCGCGAGCACCCCAGCGACCTGGTAAGGGACCAGTACCTCATGGAGGTCGCCGACCGGACCCGCGTCGACCCCGACCGCCTGCGCGCCCTTCTGAGCGCCCCCACCGCGCCTGGCCCCTCCACCGGGCCGCGGCATGGTGACGACGAGCGACCGGTCGCCCTCCGCCGGGCGCGCGGCGGCCCCGAGGTGGAAGCCCTGCGCCTGGCCGTCCACCGTCCCGAGGCGGTGGCCGGCCGCCTGCACGAGGCCCTCTTCGAGGACGAGGTCGTGCTCTCGGCATGGCGCGCCCTGGCGTCGACCGGCTCGGTGCACGAGGCCATCGCCGCCGCCGACCCCTCGGCTGCCGCCCTCCTGCAGCGCCTGGCGGTGGAGGAGACCGAAAGCGACCCGGAAGACGTCCTCGTTCGATTGGCGTACGAGGCCGGGAGGCGCGCCGTGGCTCAGCTAGAGGCGGCTGCCCGTCGCGACGACGACCCGAGCCGGTACGGGCCGCTGAGCACCTGGCTCAACGTCGTCCTCGACGAGCTCCGCGAATCAGCCACCCGGTCGGAGGCAGCCGATCGCCTGATCCGGTGGCTCGCCGAGCAGCCGATCTGAGCGGGTGCCGGGGGGCACCGAGCGGGTAGCGGCGTCGTCCCCCCGTCCGGACGGGCACACTGGTGCGGATGGACGGGGGCGACGCGCTGGGGAAGGCTCCTGAGAAGGTCGCCCAGGCTCCTGCGGTCGCCAAGGCTCGGCATGACGTCCCCGAGGGCGTGCCGCCCGAGACCTTCGCCGCCCTCCTCGAGCGAGGCCGGGCGGCCGGCACCTTGTCGGCCGACCTCGTGATGTGGGCGCTCCGCGAGGTCGAGCTCACCCCCGAGCTGATCGACGCCGTCCGCAGCCGCCTGCACGCCGAGGGCATCGCCCTCGAGGGCGAGGAGGTCGACGTCGACCACCCCGCCGACCCGCCACCCTCCGGCGTCCCGGTGACGCCCGCGCCGCCGGGCGCTCCAGGGGGCTCGGTGGCGTCCGTCGCCGCCGTGGCCCCCGCCCCCGCCGGTGCCCCGGCCCGGCGCAGCGCGGAGCTGCGGGCCCCGGTCGCCCCCGGCGAGGGCTCGGCGGCCGAGGGCGACGCTGAGCTCGCCGGTGGGCGCGTCGAGCACCACCGGGCCGGGGGCTCGACCGACCCGGTGCGGACCTACCTCAAGGAGATCGGGAAGATCGACCTCCTGACGGCGGCCGAGGAGGTGGCGCTCGCCCGCCGCATCGAGGCGGGCGTCGTCGCCGCCCGCCGCATCGCCGCCCTCGAGGACGCCGAGCCGGGGTCGGCCGTCTCCGAGGAGGAGCTCGCGCCCCTCGAGGCGATGGTGGCGGACGGCTACTGGGCCAAGAAGGAGCTCACCGAGGCGAACCTCCGGCTGGTCGTCTCCATCGCCAAGCGCTACCTGGGGCGGGGCCTCCTCTTCCTCGACCTCATCCAGGAGGGGAACTTGGGGCTGATCCGGGCGGTCGAGAAATTCGGTTACACCAAGGGGTTCAAGTTCTCGACCTACGCGACCTGGTGGATCCGCCAGGCCATCACCCGGGCCATCGCCGACCAGGCCCGCACCATCCGGATCCCTGTCCACATGGTCGAGACGATCAACACCGTCCTCCGGGTCCAGCGCCAGCTCCTCCAGGAGCTGGGCCGCGAGCCGACCCTCGAGGAGCTGGCCGACAAGCTGCGGACCACGCCGGGGCGGGTCCGCGAGATCCAGCGCCTGGCCCAGGAGCCGGTGTCGTTGGAGACCCCGGTCGGCCTCGAGGAGGGCAGCGCCCTCGGCGACTTCATCGAGGACGCCGAGGCGGTCGAGCCCGCCGACGCCGCCGCCCGGGCCCTCCTCTCCGCCGCGGTGGGCGAGGCGTTGGACGAGCTCACCGAGCGCGAGCGCCAGGTCGTCCGCCTCCGTTTCGGGCTGGAGGACGGCCAGGTGCGAACGCTCGAGGAGGTGGGGCGGGAGTTCGGCGTCACGCGGGAGCGCATACGCCAGATAGAGGCGAAGACCCTGGCCAAGCTCCGGCATCCCATTCGCAGCCAGAAGCTGCGCGATTACCTCGAAAACGAGTAGCTGGCGGCTCCGCCCGTCAGCGATCTCCCCGGCCGTCGCCTGTTCGGCTCTCGACGAGGTCGCGCGCCGCTCCAACACGGTCCTCGACCGCCGCCCGGGCTCGCTCGCCGGCCGTCTCGAGGGCGTCCGACCGCTTGGCCTTCTGGAGGGCACGGTTGATCTGCTCGTACCGTTCCCGCCCCGCCTTGGCTCCCAGGTAGTAGCCGGCGCAGAAGCCGGTGACCACTCCGAGTCGGAATCTCATGGGTGCCTTGTACCCTCCGGCGGGCCGGGCAACCACCGGGCGGCGCCGGGAGGCGCGGGCCCGCGCTGCTAGGGTGCGGAGGCGGATTCCGGGGTAGCTCAACCGGCAGAGCAGCGGCCTGTTAAGCCGTTTGTTGTGGGTTCGAGTCCCACCCCCGGAGCGCCATTCCAACAGGATCTCGGCCGGTCGGTCGGCGCCATGGGCCCGTAGCTCAGTGGTCAGAGCGGGGGACTCATAATCCTTTGGTCGCAGGTTCGATTCCTGCCGGGCCCACAGGCCGCCGCCGGCGCCCGCGCCGGTCCCCCTCACGGGGCCCTCGGGGCTCCATCGCGGTGGCCCGTCCCCGCCGGACCGGTCCAACAGAGCAGTGATGCGCTCCAACGCGTTTCCAACAGGCGTTGGAGGAGCAAAGGTGCTGGTCAGCACCGCTGCGGCGGTGCTTTACACCCCCCGGGGGGCATGGTAGAAAGCCCCGGCTTCGGGGGACCCCCCGCGGCTTCGCGGCTGCACGCCCAAGGAGAGCGGGACGCACCAGGTGGCCAGGACGGAGCGGACGAGGATGGTGAGCGGAGCCGCCTGGGCCGCGCTCGGCCTGCTCGCGTCCGCCTTCCTCCTGCTCCTGGGCTCCGGCCGGGCC
>DATACM010000044.1:0-6532 GCA_036259055.1 Acidimicrobiales bacterium
GGTGGCGCTCCGCCCGCGCCCGCGACCGCGGCCGCCGGTCGCCCGCCGGTCGGCGCGGCCCCGGCCGCTAGCGCATTCAGCGCCAGAAGCCTGCTCGGCCCCACCTTCCGCTACCGGCTGGGCGCCTGCGCCGCCTCCGCCGTCCCGGCGCCCGTCGCCCTGGCCGCGGCCCGAGCCATAGGGGTGGGAGCGTGGGCAGTGCTGCCCGCCCGCCGTGCCGTCGTCGCCCGCCACATGTCCCGGGCCACCGCCGGGGGGCTGACGCCGGCGAGGGCCGGGCGGGCGTCGCGCGAGGCGTTCGTGTCCTACGCCCGGTACTGGGTGGAGTCGCTGCGGCTGCCCCGGACGCCGCCGGCGGAGGTCGACGCCCACTTCACCATCGACGGACGCGAGCACCTGGAGGAGGCGCGCGCGGTGGGGCGGGGGGCGGTGCTCGCCCTTCCCCACCTGGGCGGCTGGGAGGTGGGCGGGTCGTGGCTGGCCCGCCAGGGCTTCCCGGTCAGCGTGGTGGTCGAGAGCCTCGAGCCTCCGGAGGTCTTCGAGTGGTTCATGGGGCTCCGGCGGACGTTCGGGCTGTCGGTGATCCCGTTGGGGCCCGGAGCCGGGACGGGCGTCCTGGCGGCGCTGCGGGCCAACCACATGGTGTGCCTGCTGTGCGATCGCGACATCGGCGGGAGCGGGGTGGAGGTCGAGTTCTTCGGCGAGCGCACCACCCTGCCGGCGGGGCCGGCCACCCTCGCCCTCCGGGCCCGGTCGGTGGTGCTCCCGACCGCCGTCTACTTCGACGGCCGGGGCCACCACGCGGTGGTCGAACCGCCCCTCACCGTCGAGCGCAGCGGGCACGTGCGCGAAGACATCGTCCGCCTCACCCAGGCGACGGCCACCGCCCTCGAGGGCCTCATCCGCCGCGCCCCCGAGCAGTGGCACCTCTTCCAGCCCAACTGGCCCAGCGACCGGCTCGGCTCTCGCCATCCGCGTTCCCCCCGTCCGAAGTGACCATAATGTCCGGGTGATTCCGTTCCGGAGGGGCGAGGCGTGCATCCGCTGCGGATCGAGGCGCGAGGTGCGGGTGGTGACGTACGTACGGCGCGACCATGGCGAGCGGAAGCTGACCGAGCCGTGGTGCCGGCGGTGTCGGCAGGAGAAGCTGAGGCGAGAAGCCTGACCGCCTTCAGAGGGCGTCGGGTATGCCGCCCTCGCCCGGCTCCCGGAGGTTCTCGCCGGGCTTGCGGATGCGGCCGGCGACCTCCTCGTAGCGGGTGACGTTCTCGGCCAGCGCCCGCAAGACGTCCTCGGCCACCGTGAGCGGGATCTTGACCCGGGCGACCACTCGGCAGACCACCCGCACGTTCCCGTCGGCCTCGGGCCGGGGCTGGTCGGTGACGCAGAAGTCGAGGGTGAAGTCGTGCTCGGCGTGCCAGACGGAGAGGAAGTTGGCGTAGACGCCGGTCTCGGTCCCCTCGGGGACCTGGATGTCGAAGTGCACCTGCGGCGGCGGCTGCGGTGGCTGCGGCGGCTGCGGGACGCCCCCGTCGGGGTCGCTCATGCCCGATCGGCGGCCCGGGCCCGCCGCGCCCGCTCCACCCCGTCCTTGCCCTCCACGAGGATGCGGCGCACCGGCCCGGGGAGGCTCTCGTCGGCGAGGGCCGAGTCGGTCGCGGCCACCGTCGCCGGCTCCACGAGGGTCCCCGGGTAGAGCCCGCCGATGAGGCTGAGCGCCTCCTCCCGCGGTCGCTCCTCCCAGAGCCGGCCCAGCTCGGCGAAGTAGGGCTCGACGTAGGGCCGCACGAGCTCCTCCTGGCCGAACCCGGCGAAGCCGGACACGACGGCCCGCACGAACGCCAGGCTGAGCTCCCCGCCGTGCAGGCGCTCCCATGCGTCGGCCTTGGCCTCGGCGGTCGGACGCGACGCCCGGCGGGCCGCCGCCCGCCGCTGGCCGATGTCGGTCGGGTCCCGGTCGAGCTCGGCCTCGATCAGGGCCCCGCCGTCGTCGGCGCCGTGGAAGGCCAGTGTGCCCACGATGTCCCAGCGCAGGTCGGTGTCGACCTGCAGACCGGGGACCTCGACCTCGCCGTCGAGGAGGGCCCGGGCGTGGGCCAGCTCCGAAGGGTCGTCGGCCGTCGACAGCCAGTGGCGGGCCCAGATCAGCTGGCGGTCGCTGCCCGGCTCGGCCGCCTCCAGCTGCCGCCGGGCGGCCGCCGCCAGGCGCGCCCGGCCGGCCAGTCGGTTGCCCGGGTCGCCGTACACGTCGAGCCCGGCCGCCGCCTGGCCCAGGAGGCGGCTCAGGACGGCGTCGTCCTCCTCGCCGGCGGCATGCTCGAGGACCAGCTCGACGAAGCGGCGGGTGGCCAGCTCGGCGTCGCGCACCATGTCCCAGGTGGCGCCCCAGCACAGGGTGCGGGCGAGGGGGTCGACGACCCGCGACAGGTGCGCGTGCAGCGTCGACAGCGACCGCTCGTCGAGCCGCACCTTGGCGTAGGTGAGGTCGTCGTCGTTGAGCAGCAGGAGGTCGGGCTGGGCCCGCCCGGCCAGCTCGGGCACCTCCGTCGAGGGGCCGACCACGTCGAGCTCGATCCGGTCCTGGCGCACCAGCCCTTCATCGCCGAGGACGTAGAGGCCCATGGCCGCCCGGTGGGACCGCAGGGTCGGGTGGGCGTCGGTGGCCTCCTGGCTGATGGAGAACGACCGGTAGGCCCCGCCGGCGGCGCCGTCCAGCTCGAAGGAGGGACGAAGGGTGTTGACCCCCGCCGTCTCGAGCCACTCCTTCGACCAGGCGCCGAGGTCCCGCCCGCTCGTCTCCTCGAGGACGCCGAGGAAGTCGGCCAGCTCGGCGTTCTCCCACTCGTGACGGGGGAAGTACTCCCGCAGGCCGTCCCGGAAGGCGTCGGCCCCCACCCACGCCGCCAGCTGCTTGAGCACCGACGCGCCCTTGGCGTAGGTGATGCCGTCGAAGTGGAGGCGAACGGCGTCGGTGTCGACGATGTCGGCGGAGATGGGATGGGTGGACGGCAACTGGTCCTGGACGACGGCGGCCGCCTTGGTGCCGGCGGCGAACCGCACCCACGCCCGCCGGAAGCGGGTGGCCGACGCCGAGGCGTGGCTGGCCATGTAGGTGGCGAAGCTCTCGTTGAGCCACAGGTCGTCCCACCAGCGCATGGTGACCAGGTCGCCGAACCACATGTGGGCCATCTCGTGCAGCAGGGTGTTGGCCCTGTCCTCGCGGGCTGCCTCCGTGACACGGGACCGGAACACCATGCGCTCGTTGAAGGTGACGCAGCCCGGGTTCTCCATGGCGCCGAAGTTGAACTCGGGGACGAAGAGCTGGTCGTACTTGGCGAAGGGGTACGGGTAGTCGAACTCGGCGGTGAAGAAGTCGAGCCCCTGTCGGGTGAGCTCGAGGAGCTCGTCGGGGTCGAGGTGGGGCGCCAGCGACTCCCGGCAGAACAGTCCCAGCTCGACGTCGCCGTGGCGCTCGTGGTGGGCGTGGAAGGCGCCCGCCACCACCGCGACGAGGTACGTCGATATCGCGGGCGTGGGGGCGAAGCGCCACACGCCGTCCTCCTTCGACAGCACGGGCGAGTTGCCGATCACCGTCCACCCCTCGGGAGCGGTCACCGTCAGGGTGAAGGACGCCTTGAGGTCGGGCTGGTCGAAGCAGGCGAAGACCCGGTGGGCATCGAACGGCTCGAACTGGGTGTGGAGGTACTCGTTCCCGTCGACCGGGTCGACCACCCGGTGGAGGCCGACGCCGGTGTGCTGGTACTCGCACTCGGCCACCACTCGCAGCTCGTTGGTGGCCAGAAGCCCCCGCAGGGCGATGCGAGCCCGGTCGGGGTCCCATGCAGTGGTGGGGAAGGACCGGCCGTTGAAGACGATCTCCCCGACCGCCCGGGCGTCGAGGTCGACGAACGTGGCCAGGCCGACCAGGGGAGCGCTGAAGCGGACGACGGTCTCGCTGGTGAACGTCTCCCCGCCCGACGTGAGGTCGAGGGAGACGTCGTAGCTGATCCCCGAGACCTTCTGCGCCCGGTCCTGCCCCTCCGCCCGGGTGAGGTTGTCGTCCGTCATCCGCTCAGTATGGCCGTCGGGGCCTGAGACGCCTGCAAGTACGCTTCTCCTGTGCGTGTAGGCCTTGTCTGCCCCTACAGCCTCTCCCTCCCGGGTGGGGTCCAGGGGCAGGTGCTGGGGCTGGCCCGCTCGATGCGCAAGCTGGGGCACGAGGCGCGGGTGCTCGGCCCGTGCGACGGGCCGCCGCCCGAGGTGGCGGTCATCCCCCTCGGCAACACCCTCGCCACCCTCGCCAACGGCTCGGTGGCGCCGCTCGCCCCCGACCTGCCCTGTGTCCTGCGCACCATGGGCGCCCTCGAGGACGAGGACTTCGACGTCCTCCACCTCCACGAGCCCCTCGCCCCTGGCCCCACCCTCACCAGCGTGGTGCTCTCGCCGGCGCCGACGGTGGGCACCTTTCACGCCGCCGGCCGGAGCGCCGCCTACCGGTGGCTGCGGCCCCTCGCCCGGTGGCTCGGCCGGCGGCTCACCGTTCGCTGCGCGGTGTCCGAAGACGCCAGGGACATGGCGGCCAAGGCCCTCGGGGGCGAGTACGTCGTGCTGCACAACGGGATCGACGTCGAGTGGCTCGCCAAGGCCACGCCCTGGCCGACCACCGGGCCCACGGTCGCCTTCGTGAGCCGCCACGAGGAGCGCAAGGGCCTGGGCGTGCTCCTGGCGGCGCTCGGCCACCTGCCCCACGACGTGCGGCTGTGGGTGGCGAGCGACGGCCCGGAGACGGCGCGACTGCAGGCCCAGGTCGCAGGCGACCCGCGGGTCGAGTGGCTCGGCCGCATCACCGAGGAGGAGAAGGCCCAGCGCCTGCGGGGCGCCGACGTGCTGTGCGCGCCGTCGTTGCGGGGCGAGTCGTTCGGCATGGTGCTGCTCGAGGGGATGGCCGCCCAGACGCCGGTGGTGGCGAGCGACCTCCCCGGGTACCGCAACGTGGGGCGGCACGGGCGGGAGGCGCTCCTCGTCCCCCCCGGCGACGCCAGGGCCCTGGCCGGGGCGATCACCCAGGTGCTCGAGGAGCCGTCCTTCGCTGCCACCCTGGTCGCCGGGGGCGAGGCCCGCGCTGCCGAGTTCTCGATGGACCGCCTGGCCGAGCGCTACCTCGGGCTCTACGAGGAGGCCCGCGCCCGGCAGGGCCGACCCGCCGCCTAAGCGCTCCGCACGTCGACCACCAGCCGGGACGGGGACCCCAACGTGGTGACCTTGAACGGGGCCCGGGCCGAGGTGCCGACGACCCAGGTGAGCTGGCCCTCGAAGTCGCCGGCCCGGACCACCTCGGCGACCACCGTCCCGTTGCGGGGGATGAGCCGGTCGGGCCCCGTATAGGTCTCCCGCACCCCCGAGGCGGAGACCTCGGCGCCGCTGGCCGGGGCCATGCGGACCTCGAGCACCGCCGCGCCGGCGACCGCCACCGCCTTGCCCGAGCCGTCCTCCCGCACCGGGCGTTCGACGTAGCCCACCTTGTAGCCGGGAAGGTCGTCGACGAACTCGAACACCACCCGGTCGAATCCCTGCTGGCCCGCCGCCCTCACCGCCCGCAACCGGGCGGGCTCGCCGCTGCCCGGCGCGGTGACGGGCGTCACCGAGTACTCGCCGGAGGCGGTGGTCGCGGGGGCGGGCGGCGCGACGGTGGTCGCCGCCGCCGTGGTCCCCACGCTCGCGGTGGTGGACGTCGTCAAGGGGACGCCGACGGCCACGCTGCCGTCGTCGCCCGACCCGGACCCGCAGGCGGCGAGCAGAACGGCCGCCGCGCTCGCCAGCAGACGGAGGGCACGACGGCCGGCCACGGATCCACGCTAGTGGCGCGGTCTCCGTATGATGAGCGCCTCCTGTACGAGCAGATCTCCTCCAACAAGCGCCGCTCGGCCCTCGTCGTGGCCGGGTTCGTGGTGCTCGTGCTGGCCCTGGCCTGGCTGGTCGACCTCCTCGTCGGCTACGGCGCCGCCGGGCTGGCCGTGGCCGCCGGCGTCGTGGGGATCGCGACGTTCGCCGGGTGGTGGAAGTCCGACGCCATCGCCCTCGCCATGAGCCATGCCCGGCCCGCCGATCCCACCCAGTACGCCCGGTTGCACAACCTGGTGGAAGGCCTCTGCGTCGCCGCCGGGCTCCCCAAGCCCCGGGTGTACGTCATCGACGACGCCGCCCCCAACGCCTTTGCCACCGGGCGCGACCCCCGCCACGCAGCAGTGGCGGTCACCACTGGGCTGCTCGAGAAGATGAGCCGCATCGAGCTCGAGGGTGTCCTCGCCCACGAGCTCAGCCATGTGAAGAACTACGACATCCTGGCGTCGACCCTCGCGGTCACGTTCGTGGGGATGCTCACCCTGCTGGCCGACTTCGCCCTGCGGTTCCTGTGGTGGGGCGGCCCCCGCCACCGCGACGACAGCTCGCCGGGCGGGGCCGGTCCGGCCGTCGTCCTCGCCGGGGCCGGGTTCGTCCTCCTCCTCGTCACCCCGCTGGTCGCCAAGGTCAT
>DATACM010000045.1:0-4669 GCA_036259055.1 Acidimicrobiales bacterium
CGGGCGCTCAACTTCCCGGCCGCCAGCCTGGCCAAGCTGGACGACGTCTTGAGCGCCGGCCTTGCATCGATCGGCATCGCGGTGGCCGCCGGCGTGCAGGTCGGTTTGGGCACCGACCTCCTTGGTGAGACGCACGACGCCCAGTCCCGAGAGCTGGTCCTGCGAGCACAGGTGCAGAGCCCCGCCGACGTCATCCGCTCTGCCACCACCGTCAACGCCGCCCTGCTCCGCCGGCCCGGGGAGCTCGGGGTGGTCGCCCCGGGCGCCTACGCCGACCTGCTGCTCGTCGACGGCGACCCCCTGAGCGACATCAACGTCCTGGGCGGCCAAGGCGACCACCTGGACCTCGTCGTGCGCGCCGGCGAGATCGTCAAGAACCGGGTGACCTAGCGGCCGGGGGTCACATCGGGCTCGGCGCCGTCCGGGCGACGTCGAAGCTGAACATCATCCCGCTCTGGTTGTGCTCGGCGATGTGGCAGTGGGCCATCCAACGCCCGGGGTTCGAGACGTCGAGGAGGATGTCCACGGTGTGGCCGGCGGGCACGAGGACGGTGTCCTTCCACACCAGGTTCGTCTCCGGAACGCCCTGCCGGGAAAGGACCAGGAAGCGGCCGGCACCATGGATGTGGAAGGGATGGTGCATCGGGTGCTCCGACCCCTCCATCTCGTTGACCAGCCGGATCTTCACCCGATCGCCGACAGCGAAGCTCCAGTTGATCGCCGCGTTCTCGTCCCCGGTCTGGCGGTCGATCACCTTCCAGATCATGTTCGTGGCGTCCGTCTGCCGGTTGATGTCCGGCATGAGGTCCTCCCACTCGATGCCGTCGTCCGAGTGGTGCCCGTGGCCGCCGGCGGGGTGCGCCTCGGCGTGGTGGGAGGTGGACGCCGCCTGCGACGGCACGAGCTTCATGCCGCACTTGGGGCACGTCTCGGGAGTGGTGGCGGTGACCTCGGGGTGCATGGGACAGGCGTAGGAGTCGGCGGTCGCCTCGGCGTCGCCGTACAGGAGCGGCATCAACGACGAGAAGGCGAGGACCTTGTCGGGCGGCCGCTCCAGGTGGTGGGCGAGGGCCTCGTGCTCGGCGGTGAGGGCGGCGTCGGTGCGCAGGGTGTCGAAGGCGCGGGCGGCGTCACCGGCGGCGGTTCCCTCCACCGAGAACGTCCCGAGGGTGTAGACGTCGCCGCCGGGCGGGCGGTGCTCGAGGTGGACCTCGCCCGCGGTGGCGAACAGGACGTCCACGACAGCTCGCTCCGAAGGGGCGAGCAGCACCTCGTCGGCGAACGTCTCCCGCTCGTACCGGCCGCTGTCGCCGCCGACCAGCTTCATGTGCGCCCCGGGGATCCCCACGTTGAAGATGCGGGTGTTCGCGGTGTTCACCAGGTAGAGGCGGACGACCTCACCCACGGCCGCCTGCTGGGAGAAGGTGGTCTCGCCGTTCGTCAGCATGACGTTGCCGAACCGGCCCATGGCCGTGAAGGTAGGGCCGCTCGGGTCGAACGGCGCGATGTGGCCGTCCTCCATGAGCAGGTCGTCGAGGGTGATGCTGAGCTGACGGTCGGCGGGTGGCCAGTAGGAGGGGTTGGCGGGCTCGACCATGATCGTCCCGTACAGGCCCATCTCCAGGTCGTAGTCCTCCCGCACGTGCGGGTGGTACCAGTAGAATCCCGGGTCGGGGAACTGGATCCTGTAGCCGAACGTCCCCCCCACGGGGATGGGCGCCTGGGTCTCGTGCGGCACCCCGTCGTAGCGGTTCTCCAGCCGCAGGCCGTGCCAGTGCACGGTCGCTTCGGTGTCGCCGTCGTTGCGGACCTCGACGGTGATCTCCGACCCCTCGTCGACGTGGAGGACCGGGCCCGGGATGGACCCGTTGTAGGCGAGCATGCGCACCACGTGGTCGCCGATGCGCTTCGAGACGGGGGCGATGCGAAGCTCGAGGCGATCACCGTGGGCGAGGCGCACGACGCTCGGCGGCGCCGCCGGCGCCAGCCCGGTCGGGTCGGTGGGGAAGCGGCCGCTGGGATCGCTCGGCTGTTCGCTCAGCTCGGCCATGGCACGACCTCCTACTCGTAGCGGTCCAGTGCCCGACGCTACCGGCGCCGCGAGCGCCCGACGCTAGGGCCGCTTCTCGAAGACCAGGACGGTGTTGCCCCGCTGCTCGAGCATGTGGGCGAGCTGCCAGCCGTTCTCCCACCGGGCGTTGAGCGTCTTGGTGAGGGCCTTCACGCTCAACCCGCGCTTGTTCACCTCGACCTGGTAGTGCATGGCCTCGGCCTCGGCGATGGCATCGGCCGCCGTGCTTTGCGCGCCGGTGTCGGCGGCGACCTGGCGGGCGTCCTCGACCATGCCCGCCCTGGCGGCGCGGGTGGCCCGCGCCCCTCCGACCGCCCGCTTCGTGGCCTTGGCGGCCTTGCCGACGGCGTCGGTCGTCCCGGCCGCCGCCGACGTGGCGGCGTTGGTCGCTCTTCGCGTCGAAGCCTTGGCCGTCGCCGTCGCCTTCCTCGTCGACTTCCTCGTCGACTTCCTCGTCGACTTCTTGGCCGGCTCGGTGGCCCTGCGGGCGGTGTCTGCGGCGGGCATCCCTACCTCCTGGGAGTAGTACCCGACCTACCCGCCCGCGGCCCGTGAGTATCGTCGGCGCGGTGAACGTCACCCTGCGCCACAGCCCGTCGTTCGCCGTCGCCCGCGTCACGCTCGCCGCCAACGAGGAGCTCCGCGCCGAGTCGGGCGCCATGATGGCCACCTCGCCAGGGGTGTCCCTCTCTTCCAGTACCCAGGGCGGCGTCTTGAAGGGGCTCAAACGCTCCGTCCTCGGCGGTGAGAGCCTCTTCGTCACCACCTACACCGCTCCGGCGCAGGGGGGCTGGGTGGACGTCGCCCATCACCTGTCCGGCGACGTTCTCGAGGCGACTGTCGCCCCCGACCAGCCGATGTCGATCACCAAGGGCTCCTGGCTGGCTTCGGCGTCCGGAGTCGAGCTCGACACCAAGTGGGGCGGGTTCAAGAACCTGTTCGGGGGCGAGGGTGGCTTCCTGGTCCACGCCAGCGGCGAGGGCACCGTGCTGCTCGCGTGCTACGGCGCCCTCGACACGATCGAGCTGGCCGCCGGGGAATCGGTCACGATCGACACCGGCCACGTCGTCGCCTTCGGCCCGACGGTGACGAGCCAGATCCGCAAGGTGGCGGGCACCGTCGTGCAGACGCTCAAGTCGGGCGAGGGGTTCGTCTTCGACTTCACCGGACCGGGATGGGTGATGACCCAGAGCCGGAACCCCTCGGCGCTCGCCGCCTGGATCCGTCAGCTCATGCCCGGGGAGACGGGCGGTGCGGGCGGCGGCGTCCTGGGCGGCATCCTCGGCGGGCGCTGAGGACGCACCCGCGACCCGTCAGCCGCCGCCCATCATCGCCGAGACCCGCTTCATCATCTCGTCCGGGGGCACGTCCTCGACGTGGGTGGCGATGCTCCACCGGTGCCCGAAGGGGTCCTCGAACTGGGCGGCGCGATCGCCGTAGAACTGGTCCTCGGGCGGGCGGACGACCTTGGCGCCCGCCTCTTGGGCCCTTTGAAACGTGGCGTCGACGTCCTCGACGTAGACGGTGACGATCACCGGCGACCCGCCAACCGTCTTGGGGCTCACCTGGCCCATCTCGGGGAACTCGTCGGCGAGCATGACGAGCGAGTCGCCGATCTGCAGCTCGGCGTGGCCCACCTTGCCGCCCGGCGCCGGCATCCGCATCCGCTCGGTCGCGCCGAAGACGTGGCCGTAGAACTGGATGGCGGCCTCGGCGCCGTCGACGCAGAGGTAGGGCGAGACAACCGGGTATCCCTCGGGGATGGGCTTGACGTCGGCCATGGGTCCCTCCAGTCAGGCGCGGCGGAATTCGCCTACAGCCTATGGGGTTGGCTGAGGGCGAGCAGGAGGTGCGGCCATGGAGGTCAAGGAGCTGGGACACCTGGTGTTGTACGTGCGCGACCTCGAGCGGTCGCGGCGGTTCTACCGCGACGTGCTCGGGTGGAACGAGATCACCGACGACGTCCCCCTCAACGTGCCCGCCGCCGCCTTCACGTCGGGCCGGACCCACCACGAGCTCCTCCTGATCGAGGTTGGCCCGGGTGCCCAGCCCCTCCCCTCCGGTCGCCGGGTGGGCATGTACCACTTCGGGCTGAAGATCGGCGAGAGCGACGACGACCTCCGTCAAGCCGTGGCCGACCTGCGAGGGGCGGGAGTCCCGATCACCGGCGCCTCCGACCACACCGTCACCCACAGCCTCTACATCACCGACCCCGACGGCAACGAGATCGAGCTCTACATCGACGTGCAGCCGGAGATCTGGCGCGAGGACCCGCAGGCCGTTATGGCGCCGACCCGAGCTCTCAGGCTATAGGCGGCCTACGCGGAGTCCGCCTCGAGGTAGAGCGAAAACGGCTGGTTGGACGCGATCAGTCGTTGCTTGGTCTTGTTGAACCAGTAGACGTTGGCAACGCAGCCTCGCCCATCGATGACGTAGCGGGGCCCGCCGGCGATCGTGACGCACACGTACGGCGTATACACGTGATAACCGGTGTATGAGCCGGTCGACGGGTTCCGCTGGAAGCACAGAAGCTGGGCCTTCCCGCCGAACACGCTGATCTGCGCACCGAGGCGAGCGTAGTTCTTGTTGCTGGCGTGG
>DATACM010000046.1:0-4451 GCA_036259055.1 Acidimicrobiales bacterium
CCGGCGGCCGATGCGCATCGGGCTGTCGGCCACCCAACGGCCGATCGAGACCGTGGGCCGTCTCCTGGTGGGCGACCGTCCGTTGCCGGCGGTGGTCGACGTCGGCCATCAGCGCAACCTCGATCTCGCCCTCGAGCTCCCGGACGGCGAGCTGGAGGCGGTGGCCTCGGCCGAGCAGATGGGCGACGCGCTCGACCGCATCGCCACCTTCGTCGCTCAGCACCGGACGACGTTGGTGTTCGTCAACACCCGCCGATTGGCCGAGCGGCTGGCGCACCAGCTCGGGGAGCGGGTCGGCGATGACGCCGTGGCCGCCCACCACGGGAGCCTCTCCAAGGAGCGCCGCCACCGGGTCGAGACCCGGCTGCGGGCCGGCGACCTCAAGGCGCTGGTCGCCACCGCCTCCCTCGAGCTGGGCATCGACATCGGGCCCGTCGAGCTGGTGTGCCAGATCGGCTCGCCCCGCAGCATCGCCACCTTCCTGCAGCGGGTCGGCCGCTCGAACCACAGCCGGGCCGGCACCCCCAAAGGGCGTCTGTTCCCTCTCACCCGTGACGAGCTGGTGGAGTGCACGGCGCTCCTCCGGGCGGTGCGGGCCGGCCACCTCGACACCATCCAGCTGGCTCGCCTCCCCCTCGACATCGCCGCCCAGCAGGTCGTCGCCGAGGTCGGGGCCAAGGAGTGGACGACCGCCGACCTGTACGACCTCGTGCGGCGGGCCGCGCCCTACACCGAGCTCGACCGGGCCCGGTTCGACGAGCTGGTGGAGCTGGTAGCCAACGGCATCGAGACCGGTCGAGGCCGCAGGGGCGCCTATCTCCACCACGACACGGTCAACGGTGAGCTTCGGGCCCGCAGGGGCGCTCGGCTGGCGGCGGTGACCTCGGGAGGCGCCATCCCCGAGACCGGCGACTACCGGGTCGTGGCCGAGCCCGACGACACCTTCATCGGCACCGTCAACGAGGACTGGGCCGTCGAGTCGATGGCGGGTGACATCTTCCTGCTCGGCTCTCACTCCTGGCAGATCCGCCGGGTCGAGCCCGGCGTCGTCCGCGTGCGCGATGCCGGTGACACCCCTCCGACGGTCCCGTTCTGGCTGGGCGAAGCGCCGGCTCGCACCGCGGAGCTGTCCGAGGAGGTGTCGGAGCTGCGGCGCCGGGTCGACCAGTACCTCGCCGCCGGCGACCCCGACGGCGCCCGCCAGTGGCTCATCGACACCGCCGGCATAGACGTCCCGGCGGCAACGATGGTCGTCGACTACCTGGCCGTCGCCCGGGCCGCCCTGGGCGTCACCCCCACCCAGCAGTGCCTGGTGCTGGAGCGGTTCTTCGACGACACCGGCGGGATGCAGCTCGTCATCCACTCCCCTTACGGGGGACGGATCAACCGGGGGCTGGGGCTGGCTCTGAGGAAGAAGTTCTGTCGCACGTTCAACTTCGAGCTGCAAGCGGCCGCCGGCGACGACGCCGTAGTGCTGTCCCTCGGCCCCCACCACAGCTTCCCCCTCGACGAGGTGCCCCGCTATCTCTCCAGCCGCACCGTCCGCCACACCCTGGAGCACGCCATACTCGACTCGCCGATGTTCCAGTCCCGCTGGCGCTGGAACCTCAACCGAGCCCTGCTGGTGCTGCGCTTCCGCAACGGCCGGCGCAACCCCCCGCCGATCCAGCGCATGGAGTCCGACGACCTCCTGGCCGCCGTGTTCCCTCAGGCCGCCGCCTGCCAGGAGAACGTCACCGGCCCGATCGAGATCCCCGAGCACCTGTTGGTGCGCCAGACGATCGAAGACACCCTGCACGAGGCGCTCGACGTCGTGGGCCTGCAGTCGCTGGTGCAACGCATCGAGGCCGGCGAGGTGCAGGTCCACTGCCGGGAGACCACCGAGGCGTCGGTGCTGGCCCACGAGATCCTCACCGCCCGCCCGTACGCCTTCCTCGACGACGAGGAGTTCCAGAACCGCCGCACCAACGCCGTCCGCCTGCGGCGGGGACTGGCCGTCGACCTGGCCTCGATCGGCGCCCTCGACCCCGCCGCCATCGAACAGGTGCACGCCGAGATCGTCCCTGTCCCCGCCACCGCCGACGACCTGCACGATCTGCTGTCCTCGGCGGTCCTGCTCCGGGCGCGCGACGACTGGCGAGGGCTGTGGGACGAGCTGGTGAGCCGCGGTCGGGCCCAGGTGGTGGGCCGCGACGGGACAGAGCTGTGGTGCGCCACCGAAGCCCTCGGCGACGCCGGCCGGGCCCTCGCCGGCGACGACGAGGCGGTCAGGCTGACCGTGCGGGGGCATCTGGAGCTGACCGGTATCACCACTGCCGGCCGGCTCGCCCATGCCACCACCCTTCCCGAAGGCTCGGTGGCCGCCGGCCTGGCCGCCTTGGAGCTCGACGGCTTCGCCCTCCAGGGCCGCTACGCGCCTGACGCCACCGACACCGAGTGGGTCGCCCGCCGGCTACTGGCCCGGATGCACGCCTACTCGAGACGCTCACGTCGGGAGAGCGTCCAGGCCGTCACCGCCCAGGACTTCATGCGGTTCCTGCTCCGCTGGCAGCACGTGGCGGCGGGCACCCAGCTGGCCGGGGAGGCGGGCCTGGTCGCCGTCTTGGAGCAGCTCCAGGGCTTCGAGGCGGCGGCCGTCACCTGGGAAACCGAGCTGTTCGCCCGGCGGGTGCGCCACTATGAACCGGCATGGCTGGACCGGCTGTGCCACAACGGCGAGGTGGCGTGGCTTCGGCTCACGCCCAGGGCGCTGGACGACCCCGACACGCCCACCGCAGCGCCGTCGAAGGCCACCCCTATCGCCGTCGTGTTCCGGGCCGACCTGCCCTGGCTGCTCTCGGCCGCCCGGGCCGCCACCGTTCCCGCCGAGCCCAGCGTCGGCGCCACCGCCGAGGTGCTCGAGGTGCTCCACCAGCGGGGCGCATGCTTCGCCACCGACCTCGCCACCGCCACCCGCCGCCTCCCCGACGACGTCGAACGGGGCCTGTGGGACGGCGTGGCCCGTGGGCTGGTCATGTCCGACGGGTTCGGAGCCATCCGGGCCCGGGTCGCCGGCGCTCGAACCCCGCCCCGCACCCGGCGTCTCTCGCGCCTGGGGCGGCTCCCCGGCGCGACGGGAGCCTCGGCCGGCCGATGGTCGCTGGTGCCCGCCCCCGGAGGGGAGCTGGACGGCGACGAGCTCGCCGAAGCGGTCGCCGAGCAGCTGCTCAACCGTTGGGGCGTCGTCTTCCGCGATCTCGCCGTGCATGACTCTCTCCGCCTGCCCTGGCGGGAAATCCAGTGGGCGCTACGGCGGCTCGAGGATCGGGGCCAGGTGCGGGGCGGGCGCTTCGTGAGCGGGTTCAGCGGCGAGCAGTACGCCCTGCCGGCGGCGGTGGAACAGCTGGCCCACGTACGCAAGGCGCCGAGAACCGGCGAACGGGTCGTCGTCAACGCCACCGACCCCCTCAACCTCGTCGGCGTCGTCGTGCCCGGTGACACCGTCCCCGCCGTCCGCACGAACCGCATCACCTTCGTCGACGGCATCCCAGAAGCGGCGGTCGCCCGCTCGGCCCGCACCGGCTAGGGGCGCCGTCGCATGCCGTGGGGGGCCAGACACCGTCACGGCAGGTCGCCTCCCACACCCGACTCCGCGTGGTCCCGAGAACTAGTGGGCGTAGTGATCCGAGAGGATCCTTGCGGTGAGTTCTCCTCGGGTCCCAACCCCTACCTTCCCAAGGATCGCCTTTAGGTGATCCTCGACGGTGTTCTCCGAGATGCGCAGCTCCCTTGCCAGCACCTTGTTCGACTTGCCTTGGAGCGCCAACTGGGCGACCTCGGCCTCCCGCCGGGTGAGCCCGTAAGCGAGGAGGATGAATGGGGCGATCTCGGCCGGCGTTGCCGGCTCGACCTCCACGGCCACGTGCCGGCCTGGGCCGAGTCCGGACATCTCGGAGGCGTGAAGGACCGCCCACCGTCCTGAGCGGGTCCGGACTCGGACCCGAGGTAGCAAGTCGAGGGTGGCTTGGCCCCTTTGAATGGAGTCGAGTCGCGTCAGTACCGCTTCGACTGCGAGAGGCAAGTGGCGCACCCGTTGATCGGGACCGGTGAACTCCCGGAGCCACCGCTCTGCCGCTGCGGTGCTGGCGATGAGGGAACGATCCTCGCCGACAACGAGGACACCTGGGCCTTCGCCATCGGGACTTGCATCGGTGCTCCCGACGAGGAGCGCTCGGCGCAGCCCCTCGCCCACATGAGGCGCCAGGCGGGCGATGAGGCGGGCCTCCGCTCGGGTGAATCCCTGGTAGACGTCCTCGCGATGGATGCAGAGGAAGCCCCAGCACTCCCCACCGGAGCGGAACGCCGCTGCTCTCAGCTCGTCTCCAAGGCCGAGTGGCTCCACCTCGCAGTCGACAGCGGCCGCGCGGTCGAGCGCTGGGTTGACGATCGTGACCTCGATTCCGACCGCGCGG